>NZ_FCNU01000030.1 GCF_001545115.1 Candidatus Protochlamydia phocaeensis | reverse complement strand
GGGCTCAACACCGACCAGTTGGAAAAGAATCTGGCAAAACAAGTTATATTGAAAGATTTAATTGTACTCTTAGACAAAGAGTCGCAAGGCTTGTAAGAAAAACTTTATCTTTCTCTAAAAAACTAGCTAATCATATTGGAATGATCAAATAGTTTATCTGTTATTACAATTTAGCATTACATGTTTAGAACTACCTTTATTTAAAAAATAAGAGGCTTCCCAATTAGCGGTTTTAATACACCCCTTAGGGGTTGCCCCCATTTCAAATGGGTTTGGTTTGCTGCTCAATTTTGTTAGAAACGCGGAAAAATGTTTAGCCAGCTTTTAAATAAGGCGAAAAATTGTCCGTTTATAACTAAATTAGGCCTGAAGAAGCCGTACAGCTTCTTCAGACATTGAGCGTGTGCTCGTCGGATAAAGGGGTTGATGATTAGTCGGAAGGGAATTCCTCATCAGGCAGCGGTTTATTTAAGGCCGCCTCGACTTTGATGCGTGTGCCCAGGACAATATCAAAATGATTGGATTTTTCCAGAGCCTCTTCTACGGAAATCAATTCTCCTCTCTTCAGATATTCGAAGGCCCGCGATTCGGGAGGATGCTGGGTCAAGTGGGAGCCTAGGTTTTTTTTGCCGTCGGTCCCGCAAAGGTAAAAGCGTTTGCCGGTTTGCGTTTCAACGGGTGGGCTGATGATTCGGTAGAGAGGGCGGGGTGGGAGGGTCGGCCAAGCTGCCCCTGGGCTGCGAAGAATGAGATAGGACATTTTTAAAGAGCCTAAATTGATCTGTGCCGCCCGTTGAATCTCTTTGATAAGATAGGGTTTTTCTAATTCTCGTTGGGCATAACAAGGGCTATTCTTCGTTTGCAAGGCTGGGCATTCTCCCTGCCATACGCAAGGGGCTTGAACGGCGATATTGTTTTTGACGAGTTGATCGCGCAGTTCTAGCACCCGTCGGTTGGTATGAAGAAGCGAGCTTTCGACTAAGAGCAAATGGCCTTGAGGCGTGAGCTTTTGTAAAAGGGCATCAATCCACGCTTTTTGCTGGCTCATCCAATTTTTCTGCGTATCGGGAAAAAGCTCTTCCAGGCAGTGGCCCACAATAATGAGATCAAATTTTCCCTCAACAGGAAAAGAGATTTTATGCACGTCATGCCGTCTAACGGTCAAAGGAAATCCATAACGTCCGCATACCTCGGCGGCTAGCTGGAGAGCGGCGGCATTGCGGTCAAGGGCGATCACTTCTCTTGCCCCATGGCGCAAAGCAGCAAAGGCAAATGCCCCAGGTCCGCTTCCGATATCCAGTACGCGCCCAGGCGTATCGGGAATTTCATTGATAAGGGATAAACCTTGCTGATAATGCAGTGGCCAATGATAAAGCAAGTAGGCGCCCAATAAATCGGGTTGGGAAAAATAGTCTTGTCCGGCAAGATTTTGACTTGATTCCAGACCTTGTTGAAGTGTCTGGACAGCTGATACAACACTGCGAAATTCGCGAGTTTGCAAGACATCTCCGGGTCCGGCCAGTTTATGGAAACGACGCCAAGCGCCTATAAGCAAAGGCATGACCGTTTCAAAATCAGATAAGGGAATTTTTTTAGTCTTCATTTTATTATTATGCAAAAATAGATTGTCTTTCTTTCTGTGTTAAGGGACGCCAACTGCCTACTGGCAAAGGTCCTAATACAAGCCCGCCTAAACGAATGCGGGTTAATTCTTTCACTTTAAGACCCGCTGCGCTAAGAAGCAGGCGGACCTCTCTTTTTTTTCCTTCTCCGATCACAATTTTCAATGTTCCACGCCGAACTTTTTCTACACGCAAAGGCTTAACAAAAGCTCCTTCTACTAAAGTTCCGTTGGAAATGGCTTTAAGATGCTCAGCAGAAATTTCTTGGTCGGTTTTGGCGACATACTCTTTTTGAATATTGGCGGAGGGATGGATGACCTCATTGGCAAAGTGCCCATCATTTGTCACAATCAAGAGGCCTTGGGTATCTTTATCCAGACGGCCTACAGTAAAAAGGCGGTGGCCCTCTTCTTGAAAGAGATCCAATACCAGTTTGGACTGACCGCTTTTCCGGGCTGAACAAATATAGCCAGCGGGCTTATTGAGAATGTAATAGACTTTATCCTCTTTTTTCTTGATCGGTTGCTCCCGAACAGTAATGACATCCTTATCTGGAGAGACAATGGTTTGTGGAACAATAACCACTTGGCCATTGACTTTAACCAAACCATCGAAAATGAGCTGTTCGCAAGCGCGGCGGGAAGCAATACCGGCAGCGGCTAACACTTTGCTTAAGCGATTTTTTTCCACTTTTTTTCCTAATTCAATTTTTTTGTTTTAATCATTGTATTATAATAGTACACAAAAAATTAAAAATCAATAAAAGTTATAAATAAAATTTATTATAAATTTAGCTTAGAGTTTAAGGAAATTTGAGCGCAAAGGATGGATAAGATGGCAATTCAGCCTAAGCGTGTCGGCGAATATGACGCGCCTAAAAGCCGGATTGCCATAGTCTTAGGTGGACTCGAATCCTTTATTCAACAGGGGCCGTATTAAGCGCTTGGCGAACTGCTGCAGCTAAAACATCTGGAGGACCGATCTGTTGGAAATGAACGTAGATGAGACGAGGTCTTTCTGAAATTTCGTGATTATGAATCGCTGAAACGATGATATTATTGGCCAGAAGAGTTTGAATAAAGGTTTCGACTTCGCTGACTCGAAGAGGCATCTCTCCGAGGAGTATAGCCGAAGCGCCTGTTCCTTGAATAGCGATCATTCCCTCAGGCTCACTGGTTGTTCCACTGTCTCTCACATGGAAAGGACGTTGGAAATCAGCTCGATAGATTCCACCGGCTTTTAGTTCGCCATTAAGTCCCAAAATTTGATTGAGGGTAGCGGGATCTAAAAAGCTAACAGGTACGGTGCTTTCTCCAAAGACGCTAAAGTTGCCCACTGCGTTGAGAAGTTCTCTTAGCTGAGTAGCAATCTGGATGGCATTCCCTGTTTTTGAGAAGTGCAAATACATCACTTTAGGGGTATCAAAGAGCGTGTGATTGTGTAAGGCTGTGATTTCGAAGTTATTCATTATCAAATATAGCTCTACCGCCTGGACCTCGCTTTCCAATAAGGCAATTTCTGCTTGAACAAGCCTTTCTTGGCGAGAGCCTTTAATCGGAATAAACTCAGCTTCCAAGCCGATTCCCATTTCAGGGTGGAGGGTAAAGCCGCCAAGAACTGAGATCAGATCATTTCGGGGAACAAATACATCGCAAACGCGATCGTGTCTTGAGGTTTCTCCTTGTAAAAGGGTTCCTAGCTGATCGCATAAGCTCTCTCCATAGCTTTTGCCGACTAATAGCAGCATGAAGACAAACAGCTTAATTATTTTGCTTTTGCCCATTTTCTCCTCCTTGTCATTTTAAGGTAATTACTCAAAAGGGCAATTTAACCCTCTAAAAATGAAGTTTTTTTGGTAGATGAGAATCGGCAGACTGTGATGATTAGAGTCTATTTGCCCTTTTAAATAAAAAGGAATTTTAAGTCTATCATCTTAGTGAAAACTTAGCGAAGAGCTTAGAGGATTTATTAACCTGAGTTTGGAGTGTTTTTTGCCAGAAGCTTGCTTCATCCGCAAAAAAGAAGACGCGCGGTTTTGGAGGTTTCTAGAGCGGAATAACAGCTTACATGTTATAAATGAAGGAAGTTAGAAAAAAGGAGGGGGAGAAAATGCCTAAACTTATTTTAATGCGGCATGGTCAATCGCAATGGAATTTATATAATTTATTTACCGGCTGGGTAGATATTCCTCTCTCCTTGACAGGGGTTGATGAAGCGCTAAAAGGGGGCAGGCAGATCAAGGATGAGCCGATCGATATTATTTTCACCTCCTCTTTAATCCGCGCACAAATGACAGCTATGCTTGCCATGACTGTTCATCATTCGGGTAAAGTACCTGTCGTTTTACATACAGGCGAAGGAAAGTTGGAAGAATGGGCGCAAATTTACAGTCCAGAGACGCAAGCGCAGACGATTCCTGTGATTCGCGCTTGGGAGCTCAATGAGCGCATGTATGGAGAGCTGCAGGGAGTCAATAAAGCAGAGATGGCTAAGAAATATGGAGCTGAACAAGTGCACATTTGGCGCCGCAGCTTTAATGTTCCTCCTCCAAGTGGAGAAAGTTTAGAAATGACCGCAGCCCGCTCTATTCCTTACTTTGAAAAAGCGATCCTGCCTCATCTGCAAGGCGGAAAAAATGTTTTCATTGCCGCCCATGGCAACTCTTTACGCTCCATCATTATGAAATTAGATGGGTTATCGGCTGAAGAGGTCATCAGCTTGGAATTGGCCACCGGACACCCCATTATTTATGAATTTAATCACGGGCAATTCATCAAACAACAGTAGTTTATATGTCTCAATCTCTCATTTATTTAGATAACAGCACAACCAGCCGCCTTTCTGAACAAGCTCTTAGCCAAATGATGCCTTATTTAACAGATCGCTGGGGGCAGCCATCGGCTCCGCATCAGAAAGGGCAGGAGCTTTATCCCGCTCTAGCGGAAAGCTATCGAACGCTTTATCATGTGATTGGCGCTCAAGAGGCTGATCAATTGATCCTGACTTCTTCCGGAGCAGAGGCCATTAATCACGTCATTTTTTCCACTTATCGCGATATCACGGTCCCTACCGGGAAAAATCATTTTTTAACAGCTACAATTGATGAAGCCCCCATGATTATGGCCATGGGACGTTTGGAGCCTTTGGGCTGTGTGAGTCGCATGATTGAAGTCGATCAGACGGGTTTAGTGACAGCAAAGGCGTTGGCTGAAGCTTTATCGCCGCGTACGGCGCTTGTGTCCCTATCCTGGGCCAATGGATTGACCGGAACCGTTCAGCCTCTGGCAGAAATTGCCGATCTTTGCCGGCAGCGAGGCGTTCGCCTGCATGTGGATGCAACGCATGTCATCGGCAAGCTTTTTTACGAGTTGGAAGATATTCGAGCAGACTTTATGACTTTTAATGGCGAGCAATTCCATGGCCCTAAAGGGACAGGAGCGCTTTATATTAAGCAAGGAATAAAGTGTTCTCCTTTTATTTCCGGAGGAGCTGAGCAGGCAGGGCTGCGAGCTGGGGGGGTGAATATGCCGGGCCTTGTTGGACTTGCTTGGGCTGCAAAAGAAGCTTTGGAGGCGCGGGACTTATTATGCACGGAAGTGGCTCGTCTGAGGAATAAGCTTGAGATGGGCATTGCGCGCGTCTATCCTGCGGCTAAAGTATGCTTTAAAGAGCAAGAGCGTCTTCCTCATTGCACGACACTTTTGTTTCCTGGAATTGCCAATGAAGCGCTATTATTTGCTTTGAACCGCAAAGGTGTGTGCGCAAGTATCGGTGGAGGCAATTTCCAACAGTTAGGGCTGATTTTAGCTGCCTGCGGAATAGAAGAAAATGAAGCCCATAGTGCAGTCTCCTTTAGCTTATCGCGCTATACAACAGAAGATGAGATCGACCGTGCAATAGAAATTATTGGAGAATGCACTCTGGCCTTAGCTAAGATCTCAAATAAAATTATGCATCCGGATAGATAGGAATAAAAATGAGTTTAAAAATTCTCATCCAGCCATTTCCCTGGTCGCGCTATAGCAAAAAGTTGATGGCCAAAATTGACAAGCCCCGCTGTGTGGGTTTTTTTACCAAAGAGCAGTCTGAAGAACGCGCCATGCGTCTGATCGAAGGGCGAGAAGGTCATATCAGTGATGGCAATGCGCTTTGCTTGTACTGGTTGGTTGATCCAGACGATGGCATCATCGTTGACGCGCGCTTTCAAGCGTATGGGCAATCTGCTCTTTTGGGAGCCGCTGAAGTGGCTTGCGAACTTGTAATCGGCAAAAATTATGATCAAGCCAAGCGTATCGGCGCAGACTTAATCGATAAACAGGTCAGGGATCGCCAGGATGAGCCGGCTTTTCCCAAAGAAGCTTCGCCTCATTTGAATCTTGTGCTGTCGGCTATGGAAAATGCAGCTGAACAATGCCTTGACATTCCGCTGGCCGTCAATTATGTCGCTCCGCCTGCGCCCCGCGATATTGGAGAAGTGCTGGAAGGGGGATATCCTGGCTGGCAAGAGCTTTCGCAGGAGCAAAAAATCGCCTTGATTGACGGGGTTTTAGATCGCGATATCCGGCCTTATATTGAGCTCGATGCCGGCGGTGTGCAAGTCATGGATTTGGTTGATGAAAAAGCGGTCATTATTGCCTATCAAGGCTCTTGCACATCGTGTTTTTCAGCTACGGGAACCACGCTTTCCTATATTCAACAAGTTCTAAAGGCGAAGGTGCATCCAGATTTAGTCGTTGTACCGGACTTGACGACTTTTCATCAAAGCGAATGACCTGTAAGAAGGGGATATTAGCCTGAGCTTGGATTTTTTTTGCTCTTTCGATTACGTCAAAGTTGCGGAGATGAATAAATGGCAAGGCGATCCATATCAAAAAATAGGGACCGTCTTGCCATTTTTCATTTGCAAGAGCTTTTGCGTTAGTCCACAGGGTAAAAAAACTCCAAACTTAGGTTGTTAAACCACTAATAACCTAACTTCGAGCTCTTCGCTCTTAGGAGAAATGATCTCAAATATAGGTTATGAGGGGGGAATACACCCCTAAGCGCATTTTTATTACTGCGTCCTAGCGATTTGGCTGATTAGCGGTTAAAAAGGGCTAGCCAAATAGGACGGAGGAGAGTGTCTCTTGTGCGTTCGACCCATACGCCTTGTCCTGGCTGGCTAGGAGCTCCTCTTATTACATTCTGTACTTCGTGTACAAGGCCTATCACCAAATTTCCCACTCTAATAACAGGATTGTCCAGCTCTTGTGTACGCTTTCGCGCCATAATAAATACATCATGACCAATTGCATATAAACCGACTCCAAGAGCCATACCCAATATAGCCCCTATAGGAGCAGTGGCAACAAAAGTAAGAGCTACAAGCGTTTTAATGGCTCCTAAACCCATCATTAAAGAAGCAAACATGCGAATGGCCGCTAAATTGACTTTTTCTTGCTGCAACTCATTGCGAGACTGAGATGAATTGCTAAAGGCTTCTTTAAGCTCCGTAAAGTCTTGCTGGACCGTTTGAAAAAAATTTGGAATTAGAAAAGAATCTTGAATCATAGGATTAATGTTCCTTTGTTTAAAATATTGAAATTAAGCGATTATTATATTAGACAAAACATAATAAGTCAAAAAAATATCTATTAAATTTTTTTAAAATTTAGCTAAAGAATTCTTAAAGCTCTAAAATAATTTTTTACTTCTATTCTCTTGGGCAGCCACTGGCCACTTGACGGTATGTGCTCTCGAATCTTAAGAAATAAATTCACCTGCATAAAAGGCTTTAGATATCCCGTTAGGCAAACGCAATCGAACGGATCCATCGGTTTCCAAAGTTTCAAAAAGTCCTTCAATCGGGCCTTGACTATCTTGAAAGCGAACTTTTTGCCCCAATTGAAAATAGGATTTAGCTCTGAAAGTTTCGAAGAAAGGAGAAAATCCTTCTTTTAAGAAACGGGCTAGATGCTGGCCAAAACTCTCTTCCAGCCTTTTTAAAATGGGATTGATTTCAAATGAACGCTGGCTTTCAACCAATAAAGATGTGGCCGGGCGATTAATTTTTTTTAGAAGGGTGGACGGCATGTTAACATTTAAACCAATTCCACAAATAATGCAGCGCCGTTGCTCGGCTAAAACAGTTTCACATAAAATGCCACTGACTTTTTTGTCTTGCAAAAGCACATCATTCGGCCATTTGAGAGACGGAGCAAATTCCAATTCTTCAAGAACATCAACAGTCGCTAAAGCCATCAATTGAGGAATATGCCCAATATCCGGGCGATTAGGCTCAACAAAAAAGCAAAAAGTCGCATAAATATTGACATCGGGAGGGGACTCCCATCGGCGTTTAAAGCGACCTCTTCCTCCTGTTTGCTCTGAAGCTGTAATCAAGGTTATTCCTTCAGGAGCGAGCTGATCAACATTTTTCTTTGCCCATGTATTAGTAGAATCAATTGTCTCAAAATGGTAATGAAGATGAGAGCGCATAGTTATTTCCTAATTATTAAATGCCAACAGGCTTTAAGAGGATATATTAAAACCGCTAATAACCGAGATTCGCGTTCTTTTTCCTAGGGAGCAAAAGCACCTCCTAGGGGGAATACCCTCAAATGCCAGCTACTATAAGTTATTTAACAGGCTCTAAACCCTAGCAAACTTATCAGAAGATTGTAAAAAAATAATTATCTCAAAAAAAATAATATTTTAAAAATGGAATAAAATAATCAAATTAATTATAGTATTTAATAAAAAGTATTAAAACTGCCAATTTGAGCCGCAGTATGCAAATAATTAATATTAATTTTATTCTAGTGATTTTTCTAACAAACAACTCTTTATCTAACAGAATGAGGAATTTATCGACAACCTTTTAAAGCGAATTAAAAGAAATTCTTAAAGATGAATTTGGTGAATATTTTCAATGAGATGAGAAAATAGCAAGTTTTAAAAATAAATTTATTAAATTTTTTTTGTTTGATATTACGCCAATTCGACGACAGTCGCATAAACGGGGGGTAAATAATGGTGTTCATTCAATCGGGCTTACAGGTATCTGCACCTATAACGGCTCATTCAAAAGACGCGGCAGTCCATCCTTCTCGTATACAATCCTTAAGGCAAATAGAATTAAATAGAAAGACGGAAAATATAGTTCTGCGCGTTTTAAAGAGTCCCTTATTTTGGTCGGTTTTAAGTGTAAGTCTGTGTGCTACCTTTACTGCGGCTGTTTTAATGGGGGCGGTTGCTCTTTCGCCTTATTCTTTTGGATCCATAGCTGTCATTTCAGCTCTTGCCATCGTCATTTTTTTCAAAAAGAATGAGCATAAGATTTGGTTTGAGCTTTCTTTGCTCTGTATTCGCCTTGAGTCGGCATGGGCCGCCTTAAAACAAGGGCTTCCTGCCATTGCCCAGCGCAATTGGTATGACGAGATTCGCCTTTTTCCCGAACAAGACGGGATAGGCCGCTTATATCTAGGAGCGATCCCCTTGGCTTCCATGGGGCATCATCAGGAAATTATTTCGCTTTCATCGGACAGGAAACTCTCGGTTTTGACCGTTTTGCAGCCATTTGAAAATCAGGAGAGCGGACTAGTTGGCGATCCCGTTCGTCCGCAAGATTGGGCGCATTTGGAAGTCAATCACAAGCAAATTCCCATTTTTGATTTGCAACCTATTGCAACAGATAAAATTCATGAAGGGGCGGATTTTATTCATCAAAGTTTGCAAAGCGGCCATGTTTACGTGCATTGCAAGGCTGGTCGCGGGCGCAGTGCAATGGAAGTGATGGGGTATATCATGAAATATCACAAAGAAAAAATAGAGCAGAGGGGGGAAGCCGATTTTGTTCAAAAAGCCATTTCACTTGTGCGAGAGAACCGGCCGCAGATTTATCTAAGTCCTAAGCAAATAGACTCTCTATATGCTTATTCAGCCACTTTGCAACAGGATTCTTTGCAGAGGATTGCCTGAACAATAGCAGGCCATAGGCTAATGGTTTGATTTTGGGGAGCGCGTTTTATAGTCCTTCCTACTCAAACAGAAAAGAAGGATTATTTATCATTGCAAGCGCTTTATTTTCTTGTTATACTAAGGAATCTTTCTTTTTTTTTCTTAAGTTATGTGGAGCGCTCGCTATCTTACTCGATTGGACTTTAGAGTTATTCCCGTTATTCTGGGTTTAATGATTATTAGCCTGCTAACCATTTCTGCTTATACACTTGATCCTGCCGCTGACCATACGGAAGAAGTCTTTTTAACGCCTATCGTACGTACGCAAATTCAATGGTTTGTCCTCGGCCTGGCTGTCTATTTTTTTTTCGCCGGTTTTGACTATAACAAGCTAAGGGAATGGACGTGGATTCTGTATGCCCTAATGCTGATTTCTTTGATTGGGCTATTCTTTACTGATTCGATTCAACGTGTTCATCGCTGGTATCGCATTCCTTTTATCAATGCAAGCTTCCAGCCTTCGGAACAGGCCAAATTTATTGTCGTTATTACGCTAAGTTGGTTTCTAGAACGCAGGCGATCTTTAGCTAATGCTTGGAGTACGGTCTTTTATGCGGGCCTCATTGTGGGAATTCCCTTTATTTTAATTTTGAAGCAACCCGATCTGGGAACGGCTTTGGTCTTATTTCCTGTTAGTTTGGTCATGTGCTATTTTGGCGATTTGCGCCCTTCAGTTATCAAATTCATGACGATAAGCGGAGGAGCTATTCTTATTATTGTCGCAATCATCTTTTTGGGCATTTTGCCCCATGAAGTATTGCGTCCCTATGCCACTAAGGTTTTAAAGGAATATCAATTCGATCGTTTGGATCCGGCCACTCATCATCAAAAAGCTGCAGCGACGGCAATTGCTTTAGGCGGCATTACGGGAACCGGATGGCGCAAGAGCGAATTTACGGGCCGCGGATGGCTTCCCGCGCCTTATACGGACTCTGTTTTCCCTGCTTTCGGCGAAGAATTCGGCTTGTTGGGATTGCTTTTACTCATCGTTCTTTATTATGCTTTGATTTATTTTAGTTTTCAGGTGACTGCCGTAGCAAAAGACCCCTTCGGTCGTTTGTTGTCTGCTGGCGTCACTGTTTATTTGGCGATGCATATTTTGGTAAATATTGGGATGATGTGCGGATTTTTACCCATAACAGGTGTTCCTCTTATCCTTGTCACCTATGGAGGATCGTCCGTATTATCGACGATGATGGCACTCGGTATCTTGCAAAGCGTTTATAGCCGGAGGTTTATGTTTTAATGGAACAGCAAGAATTTATTTTTTCTCCCGGCATATGGCTAGGGGAAGGCAAGATCTCTTTCAGCTCTTCGCCCGAATTCATCAAATTTTATACGCGCTGGGAAATTACTCAAAAAACCCCTGAAATTATTCAGGCAATCCAAGTCGTAGAAATGCAAGGGATTGAGGAACAGATCGTCAATAGTTTTACCTTTAAAGATATCCGTGAAAATGGATTTTCTCTCTCTTTGGAAAACAACATTGTGGGGAAAGTGGAAGGCTCGGGCCTAAGAGATGTAAAAATGGTTGCATGGGAGTTCCGCGGCCAGGTGGCCTTTGAAGGCTTTGAAGTATATGAACAACAAGAGAATGGAGATTATTTTTTTCATGCAGAATATGGATCGCCCGATCAATTTAAAACAACAATTGAAGGCCTGGTTTGGCGCAAAGGCTCTTAATCAGTTCTCTTTTTTATTATGGTATGCGCTTGCCTTGATGATTTTAAGCCTCTTTTCTTGCACTTCTCCGCTCATGACGCGCTCGGCTTATGAAGGGATTCCTATTGGAGCTCCTATTGCCGAAGTGGAGGCACAAGTCGGCCCGGCTTATGAGGTCATTGCAGGCAATCAACCCGACATTTCTTATTATCGCTATATAGAGCGCATTGAAATTGGACCGGGATCAATCAATCAAAATACTTATACTTTGACTATTGTTGATGGAAAAGTTGCTGACAAGCGTCTTTCGCATTGCTCAAAAGGTGTGTTGGATGTGAGCTCGCCTTAACGCTTGAGTAAGCGCGTATTTTAAATGAAAAACTTGACCATAAAAAGGATCGCCTTAAAATTTTTAATCTTGTAGTATATTCTTTTAACTACACTAATATGCTATGTTAAATTCTTTTAAACTTGTCTCTAGCTCCTTCTCTCGCTTTTTCTTTTGGTGGCTCTAGCCGCCGCACGTCCTCCTTTCGCTATTTACCAATTGACAAAGATAAGCAAGTAATTCAGGAACTCTCTAATAGAGGCTTGGATCAAATTTAATGACAGGAAAAATATGACACAGGACTTAATTAAAAAAGGAAGCCTCCTCGGCGGCATTTTGCTCGTTGCCGGTTGCTGCATCGGAGCTGGAATGCTAGGCCTACCAGTATTAAGTGCAATGGCCGGATTTAAGCCGAGCGTGGTGATGTTCCTGATTTGCTGGTTGTTTATGGTTTGCACCGGCCTTTTGCTTTTAGAAGTCAATCTCTGGTTTGGCGAAGAAATCAGCATTATTACGATGGCCGAGCGTACCTTGGGAAAGGGGGGAAAGGCAGTCAGCTGGCTTGTTTTTTTGTTTTTATTCTATTCCTTAATGGTCGCCTATGTGGCAGCTAGCGGATCGTTGGTCTCGGATTTTTTAAATCAATGGACAGGCTACTCCCTGCATCATGGAATCGGAGGGGCGCTTTTCTGCCTCTTGTTCGGCTTGCTCATTTATTTGGGGATTGGAGCCGTGGATTGGTTTAATCGGCTATTAATGTTTGGCCTTATTATTTCCTATGTTTGCTTAGTTGGACTAGGGCTGCCTCATGTGGATGTCTCCTTGCTTAAGCATCAGGACTGGGAAGCTGCAACATTGGTTCTTCCGGCTGTCATTGTATCATTTGGCTTTCATAATCTGGTTCCCAGCCTGACGACTTATTTCAAAAGCCATGTGGGGTCCTTGGTCAAGGCCATTGTCATAGGCAGCGCCATTCCGCTTAGCGTCTATCTGATTTGGGAATGGCTGATTTTGGGTCTGGTTCCATTGGGAAGCTTTCAAGAGGCTTTGGATCAAGGGGAAATTGCCACCGAAGCGTTAAAAAATGCCGTGGGTATATCTTGGATTTTGGACATTGCCCAAGCCTTTGCTTTTTTTGCCATTGTCACCTCGTTTTTGAGCGTAGCGGTCAGCTTTGTCGATTTCCTATCAGATGGCCTTGGCATTCAAAAAACGCCGCGCGGAAAAGTTCTTCTGGCCAGCTTGGTCTTGGGGCCTCCTTTGCTTTGCGCGCTGCTTTATCCCACTATTTTTCTTCAAGCCTTGAATTATGCAGGCGGGTTTGGCGCAGTGATTTTATTTGGCATTTTGCCTGCCTTGATGGTGTGGAAGGGCCGTTATACTCAAAAGATGGGAAAACGCCAGTTAGTTCCCGGAGGAAAGCCCGTGTTGATCGCTGTCTTTCTCTTTGCCTTTTGGGTCATGGCACTGCAGCTTATTTAACTATAAAACAATACTAATTTATCATATGAATGACATACATCGCTTAATAGGAGGGGTCCTTCTGGTTGCGGGAACAACGATCGGGGCCGGCATGCTGGCTTTACCGGTGGCAACCGGCCTGGCAGGCTTTGTTCCTTCTATCGTTTTATTTATCGGCTATTGGCTTTATATGACTTTTACGGCTTTCCTCATGTTAGAGGTTAACTTGTGGATGGGGGAGCAGACCAATCTGATTACGATGGCTAGGCAAACGCTTGGCAAGGGTGGCCAAATCCTTAGCTGGATCGTTTACTTATTTTTATTGTACTCTTTGACGACAGCCTACATTGCCGGCAGCGGTCCCATTTTCATCGATTTTATCTATAGCTTGACAGGCTGGCAAATGCCTGTGTGGGCCAGCCCATTTCCCCTTCTGCTGATCTTTGGTTTTTTTGTCTATAAAGGCGCACGCTCGGTCGACTATGCCAACCGTCTATTGATGCTGGGATTAGTGATCACGTATATTCTCATGGTCGGTTTTTTGATGCCCGATGTGCAGATGGATTTATTGCAGCAAGCCAATTGGGCGGCGCTAGGGATAGCTGTCTCAATCGTATCGACCTCTTTTGGCTTTCACATCATTATCCCGACTTTGACAGATTACTTGCATCGCGATGTCAGACAAATTCGACAAGTTATTTGGATCGGAAGCTTAGTCCCCCTTTTAGTTTATATCAGCTGGGAGCTTATTGCACTGGGCATTGTTCCTCTTTATGGAGAAAACGGCCTAGTGGCGGGCTATCAAAAGGGATTGGATGGCGCAACGTTGCTAAGCCATTTGCTTGGCCGGTCGGAGTTGTCCTTGCTGGCTCGCTTTTTCTCCCTATTTGCCATCGTGACGTCTTTTTTAGGCGTATCGTTGAGCTTAAGAGATTTCTTAGCGGATGGATTGAATATTCAAAAAACACGAAAGGGACGGTTGATTCTCTATTTACTGTCTTTTGCCCCTCCGTTATTATTGACGCTTATCGATCCACGCGCTTTCTTAAATGCGTTGGAATATGCGGGTGCTTTTGGGGTTGTCACACTGCTCGGCCTTTTCCCCGTCCTGATGGTCTGGCGCGGCCGCTATATTCAGCATCGCTTGTCCAGCTTTAAAGTACCGGGTGGAAAGCTGGCATTGGGATTGGCTTTCGTTGTTTCTTTAACTGTTATTACCCTAGAAGTCGTCAATAAAGGCGGATGGATTGTAAACAAGCCACATTTAGAGACTGTCCACAATCGGAAATAGGATGATTGGCCGGCTCAATTTAGTTACAAACGCGTGAAAATTTTTTCCGCATTTCTAACTAAATTGAGCAGCAAAGCCTATTTATTTGGGAGTGTGGATAGTTTCTTAGAACAAAAGAGTGAAAAAATCATGACAGAAAAAAAACGCATTTTAACGGGCGACCGCCCAACCGGACTTTTGCATTTAGGCCATTATGTCGGATCATTGAAAAACCGTGTGGCCCTGCAAAATACTTATGAATGTTATTTCATTATTGCCGATTTGCATACCCTAACGACCAAGCCCTCAAAAGACGACATTTTGCAATTGCGCGAAAATGCGCGTTTAATGGTCCTGGATTATTTGGCATGCGGCATCGATCCTAAGAAGTCGACGATTTATCTGCAGTCGGCAACGCCTGCCGTTTACGAGATGAATTTAATTTTTGAGATGCTTATCTCACTCAATCGCTTGACAGGATTGCCAAGCTTAAAAGAGATGGCGCGCAATGCGCATTTAGAAAGCGATGCCATTCCCTTTGGCTTGATCGGCTACCCCGTGCTGCAGACGGCAGATATCCTCATGCCAAAAGCCCATCTGGTTCCCGTGGGTAAAGATAATGAGGCCCACATCGAGCTGGCGCGCGATATTGCCCGCCGCTTCAATCAATACTACGGGGACGTTTTTCCTTTACCTGAAGTTTTATTGAGCGAAACGCCGACCTTGATCGGAACGGACGGCAAAGGCAAGATGAGCAAATCGGCCAATAACGCCATTTTCTTGTCTGATGATCCCAAAATGGTCGAGAAAAAGGTTAAGGGCATGTATACCGATCCAAACCGCGTGCACGCCCATATGCCAGGTAAGGTAGAAGGCAATCCCGTCTTTATTTATCACGACATTTTCAATCCGCTGCGCGATGAGGTCGAAGACCTCAAAACGCGTTACCGTGAAGGACGGGTAGGGGATGTAGAGGTAAAGGAAAAGCTCATTATAGCCATCAACAGATTTCTCGATCCGATTCGCGAAAAACGCCGCGAGTATGAGGCCGACAAAGGTTTGGTGGAAGAGATCATTTATGAGGGAACCGAGAAAATGAATGAAATTTCACAAGCGACATTAAAAGACATGCGCAGCGCGATGGGAATTGGCGGTGCCTGGAATAAAATTTCCAGAGTTGCCAGAGAACGCAAAAAACAAGCGATTGGGTCGAGTTAAAATTGCTTGAGAAGGGGGATAAAGAAGGTAAATTAAAAACCTTCTTTATCCCTTAAGTCTATTTTTTCGAAATTTTCAAATGACTCATTTATTGAAAACAATTGATCCATAAATCGCTTGTTTCTTTAAGTTTTTCTTTGCCGGAGTAGAAATTGCATACACCGGGCTTAATGGCTTCTGACAATGTTGAATGCTGCCAACCATCCCTTCTTACAAAGAATTGATCGGCAGCCTTCTTATCACAGGGTATCAATTAACAAGCCAATAGTTAGTTAAGGCTTTTGATATAGACCATTGACAAATTTTCCTTCTTGTTTAACCCCATTAACAAAAGTCAAAGCGCCTTGTCCATGTAACTCTCCGTTGAAAAATTCTCCTTCGTATTTGTCCGCACTAGCATAGATCAAAGTGCCCTGTCCATGAGGCTCTCCGTTGAAAAATTCTCCTTCGTATTTATTTCCGTTAAAACAGTCAAGTACGCCATGTCCATGGGGCTCTCCGTTGACAAATTCTCCATTGTATTTGCTCCCGCGAGCCCATACTAATAGGCCTTTTCCATGGTACTTTCCATTGAAAAATTCTCCTTCGTATTTGTCCCCGTTAAAACATTCAAGTATGCCATGTCCATGGGGCTTTCCATTGACAAATTCTCCTTCGTATTTATCTTTATTAGCACAGATCAAAATGCCATGTCCATGACGCTGTCCATTGAAAAATTGTCCTGTGTATTTGCCTTTATTAAAACATTCAAGAGTCCCTTCTCCATGGAAAATTCCGTTAAAAAATTCTCCTTCGTATTTGCTCTCATTAGCACAAATCAAAGTGCCTTTTCCATGACGCTTTCCATTGAAAAATTCTCCTTCGTATTTGTCCGCATTAGCAAAGATCAAAGTGCCTTGTCCATGAGGGATGCCGCTGCATACGCTGCTCAATTCTCCTTCGTATTTGCTCCCGTCATTATAGCTAAAATTGCCCGTTGGCCTTGGTTTTACCCTTATATTCTGTACCGTATCCCCCACCCTTACATTTAGGGTGTTTTCCTCTGATTGCGTGTCGTGGCTTATTTTAAATTTTTTAGCCCTGTCATTTGCAGTAAAGATAGGGTCTTGAGGAAGAGGAAACGGAATGATTGCTGGTGGATTTTGATGACTATTTGAAACAGATAATGGCGGTGGTGGCGATGAAGGACACCCTTGTAATAAAGAATTAATACCGGGAAGCATATTTACTCCTATCTTTTTGAAGGTTAAAATTTTATTTAATTTAAAAATTTTAAATATGAATATTAATAATGTCAATTAAATTAAATTTCTGTTTTATTTGCACTTTTTAAAATAAATAAACTTTATTTTTTTTGAAATGTTGAGTGTGCTTAACGTAATTTAATCATTGTAGTTGGTGAATGGGTTTATTTGTAAAAGGTTTGTTATTTTAAATTTAACTCGTTGTTATTCTTGTTATTATTTAATAAGTTTAATCTTTTTTTTTGTTAACACTCTTTAATCATCTACTGTTATACTTTGCTTTAAGAAACTGTCTTCGAATGGCTAATTGATGACAAAGAGAATATTCCTTTTTTATTATAGGATAGCAACGCATGGACCAGCTTTTTAAATTGCATACGGATTTCGAACCAAGAGGCCATCAGCCAGAGGCGATCAATAAGCTTGTAGCTGGTGTCTTACAAGGCAGACGTTCGCAGGTTTTGCTCGGCATAACGGGATCGGGGAAAACTTTTACAATGGCCAATGTCATTGCCAAAGTCCAAAGGCCGACGTTGATTTTAGCGCATAATAAGACGCTGGCTGCCCAGCTGTACCAAGAGTTCAAGACCTTTTTTCCGGAAAATGCGGTCGAATATTTTGTCTCTTATTATGACTATTATCAACCCGAAGCCTATGTTCCGCGTACCGATACGTATATTGAAAAGGATATGTCCATCAACGACAAGATCGACAAGATGCGCCTGAGCGCCACACGCTCTTTGCTCGAGCGCTCGGATGTCATTATTGTCTCTTCGGTCTCCTGCATTTATGGATTGGGTTCTCCCGAATATTATCGAGGAATGAATTTGACCCTAGCTCAGGGGCAAGAGCGGCGCCGCGATGATCTTCTCTTGCATTTAGTGGAAATGCAATATAAGCGCAATGACTTCGAATTCGTGCGTGCCACTTTTCGCGTGCGAGGAGATGTCTTAGATATTTTCCCCGCTTATGAAGAAGATGTAGCCATCCGCGTCGAAATGTTCGGGGATGAAATTGAGCAAATCAGCGAAATTGATCCTTTGACAGGCAAGGTCAAACGCCGCATTCCTGCGGTGACCATTTATCCCAGCTCCCACCACGTCACGCCTGAAGAAGTGCGCTGGAAAGCTATTGAAACCATCCGAGCCGAGTTGGATGAGCGCAAGCGCTTTTACGAGAGTGAGAAAAAACATCTCGAGCTTGAGCGCATTCAGCAGCGGACCATGTATGACCTGGAAATGCTTCGAGAAGTGGGAACATGCAAAGGAGTGGAAAACTATTCGCGCCATTTCAGCATGCGCCGCCCGGGAGAGCCGCCCCCTTGCTTGATCGATTATTTTCCTTCAGACTATTTGCTTTTCATCGACGAATCGCACCAGACGCTGCCGCAACTGCATGCCATGTGCAATGGAGACCGCGCGCGCAAACAGACATTGGTGGACTTTGGCTTCAGGCTGCCCTCTGCCTATGACAACCGCCCGTTGCGTTTCGAAGAAACCTATCAGCGCATCCATCAGGTGATCTATGTCTCGGCTACTCCGGGATCATGGGAAATTAAAGAAGCGGGAGGCGAGGTTGTCGAGCAGGTCATTCGCCCGACCGGCTTGTTGGATCCCCTTATTGAAGTACGGCCTGCATCCGGCCAGGTCGATGATTGCTTGGCCGAGATCCGTGCACACGTCAGCAAAGGCGGGCGCGTGCTTGTCACCACTTTGACCAAGCGCTTGGCAGAAGAGCTGACGAATTATTTGAATGATTTAAATGTCAAAGCCAAGTATTTGCATTCGGATATCGATACGATCGAACGCGTTCAAATCATTCGCGATCTGCGTTTTGGCGAATTTGACGTCCTAGTGGGCATCAACTTGTTAAGGGAAGGCTTAGACATCCCCGAGGTCTCTTTAGTCGCTATTTTGGATGCGGATAAGGAAGGCTTTTTGCGCAGCGAAACATCTCTCATCCAAACATGCGGGCGTGCGGCCAGAAATGCCGAGGGGCGCGTCATCATGTATGCCGATAAATTGACAGGCTCCATCAAGCGCACTTTGGAAGTGACCCAAAGCCGGCGTATTTATCAAGAAAACTATAACCGCGAACATGGAATTATTCCTCAGACGGTCAAAAGAGATATTTCCGTTTTGGTTGAGGCTGAAGAGGACCAGGTTGCTTATCCTACGCAATTTGCCGATCACGTCCTGCAGGTGGCAGAAGAAGCCCATCACTATTTGACCATCGACGAAGTTCGTCAAAAAATTAAAGAAAGCGAAAGTGAAATGAAGAAGGCGGCTAAAGAATTTCGCTTTGAAGAGGCGGCCGAATGGCGCGATAAAATGCGGCAATACCAACAATTGGAATTAACGTTGGCTTAGAGGGCTATTAAAACCCATAATCATCTAGAGAAAAACGAAAGGCAAGTAGCCTTGCCTTTTCTATAAAGCTTCCTGGCAAGAGGCCTTGTTAACCTGAGTTTGGGTTTTTTGCTCTTTCGATTGCGTCAAAGCCGCGGAGATAAACAAATGGCAAGGCGATCAATATTAAAACGTCTTGCCATTTTCATCTGCAAGAGCTGTCACGTCAGTCCAAAGGGTAAAAAAACGCCAAACTCAGGTTCTTATACTCTTCTTGCCGCAGTTTCTCCCGTTACAATTTCAAGCCTATTGACAAAGCGAGCAAAGGTTAATAGTCCCAAAAGAACGGTCCCTGTTGTGCCAATGATTTTTAGCTGGCGCAACGCCATAATGGCTACCGTATCGATGATCCCTGTCGTCATCGTGATGAGTGTTCCGCTAACAGTCCTATTGCTAATCGCTAAATCGGCAAGCTTTTGGAAAACATCATTAGCGACTTGCCAAATAACAAAAGCTTTTATTGTCTGTAAGGAATCTGTCTTAAACGCCAAACTATACAGATAGCTCGCTCCTGCAACCACCAAGGACTGGACTGGAATTTCTGACCATTTGGGAACATTAAATGTCATCGCTTCACTCCTGAATAAGGTTTATAAGTAGTAAATCTATTTAAATGTTCCTTGTTTGTAAAGATAAATTTATTAGTTTTATTGAGATTGTATTGTCGATCGTTTTAATTTTTATAATGTTAATAAAATTGTATGGTTTGATAAATCATTTAATAGTAAAATATAATTTTTTATAGAAATCTAATTGATTATCTTTATCATGCATCATTCCTATCAGCTGACTCGTTATCCCATTGGAAGTTTAAAAGAAATTGGAGCGATTTCTTGGCCGCTCATGCTGGGTTTGCTATCAGGCAGCCTCATGATGTTTGCCGATCGGTTTTTGTTAGCCCGTTATTCGGCAGCGGCTCTCAATGGAGCTGTAACAGCCGGAATAGCCATTTATGTTGTCATGGTCATTCCTCTTATTATTGCAGGGATTTCCGAAGTTTTTGTCGGACGCCATCATGGAGCCGGAAAGTTGAAAGAAGTCGGCATACCGGTTTGGCAAATGATCTGGTTATCTGTTTTTACCGTGCCCTTTTTTTGGGGAATGGCTGAGGGAATGCCCGGTTTTTTATTTCGGGAAGGCGAAAATAGGCTTTTAGAGGAGCTCTATTTTAAATGGATGATTGTCTTTGCTCCATTCTTTTGTTCGACGCTGGCCTTGATGGGGTTTTTTATTGGCATTGGCCAGGTTAGGATGGTGACTTGGAGTGCCTTGCTAGGAAATATGGCCAATATCGGATTGGATGTAGCCTTAATTTTTGGATGGGGGCCTTTTCCCGAAATGGGAATCAAGGGAGCCGCCCTTGCGACAGGACTCTCTCAGGTATTGCAGACGCTATTTTTAATGGGGCTATTCTTGAAAAAATCCCATCGAGAGTATTATGGAACGGCTTGCTGGCAATTTAATTTTTCCGTCTTCAAAGAAGGCTTTAGTATTGGGGCCCCGGCGGGAGTTGGCCGGTTTTTAGAGCTTGTGGCCCATTTTGTATTTTTTCAACTGATTTCTTTATCCAGTTCGGAGACCTTGACCGTTGTGGGAATTGTCCAAAGCTTTTATTTACTTGTCAGCTTTATCATAGAAGGGCTTTCCAAAGGTGTGTCCTCAATTGTTTCCAATTTAATTGGCGGCCAGCAAAATGTTTGGATTGGTAAAGTGTTGAAATCGGCCATGCTCATGCAAGTCTTGCTTTTCTGTGCGTTCGGCCTAATTTTAGCGGTTTTTTGGCCTACTCTTGTCCCCCTATTTTTTTCCGAAAGCGACCGCGCGCTTCTGCTTAGTCCATCTTTCTTGCATGAGATGCAGTGGAGCTTGTGCCTGTTGAGCTTATTCTTTTTATTTGATGGATTGAGCTGGATTTATATTGGATTACTAACAGCTAGCGGCGATACAAAGTTTTTGCTATATGCAAGTCTTATCCTCAATTGGCTATTCTATCTATTGCCGACTTATGTGCTCTTTATGGTTATTCAAAAGGGGAGTGCCATTAATGGTTGGAGCATCATCGTTGCTAATTCTATCTTGGCTTGCGTGCTTTATCAGATGCGTTATCGTTCGGGAAAATGGCTGAAAGCGCTGTCAATTAAGAAGGCAGAGGAGCCTGCTCTACTGCAAAATTGAAAATTGAGTAGATGGTTTTTATTCATTTAATAATAAAAAATTAATGGTTGAATTGTATGATATTTAATCTTTTATCTTCGCCTTCCTCTATCTTAATCCCCGATTCTTCTCCTACAGAGGATCAAGGAGGGAGGCGGCTCATTGAAATTAAAGTCGCTTCTGCTTGGAGGGCTTTCCTTCCCTTTTTTTGCAGCGCTTTTCAAACAAATAGGGATTCATTTGAATCTCTTAAACAGGCGGTAGGGGCAGAGCGCTTCGAACGGATCATTCATCGCAAGGAATTAGCCCTTCCCTATAAAAAAATTCAATCCAGTCGAATTGGCTTAACACCGGATATTCTAAATAAAATTTTGGTCGGATTGGGAGATGTGCGTTTAGAAGATCTAGAAGAAGCGGCTCAGCGGCAAGGCAAGCAATTAAGCGCAATGACAACAGAAGAGATGGATCAGTTATATGCTTCGCTTGTTCCTTTTGAAGCGCTAGAGCATTTTTTACTCAATTCTTCTGAGATTCACTATCACGATATGATTGCAACTAGTGGAAAAGGTTATAAAGGGTTGAAAGAGCGGATATGGACCATTCTTAAATTGTGGAAAGATAACGCGGAAGAAAAAAAACTGGATTTGGCCCATCATCTAAAGGAAGGGGAGATTCTCACTTCCCGCTTGGGGGATCGCGAGCCTCCTATTGGGACAATTATTCGCCTGCATAATGGCTATTATGTCGTCGATCGCATTTTTACAGGTGGCGGCGCTTATGTCAGCGCTCTGCGCGAATTGACAGGAAGAGAAAAGCCCATTTTACTTTGCCGCGGCACGGCTTTTAGATTGCAAGCAAGCAGCGGTTTACTATCGGGTATAAATGATCTTCAGCTGGAGCTGGGCATGCTTGGCATTCAAACCATCTGGCCAGAATTAGCAGCCTATTTGAGAGACTCTCATATCCAGCAAGTAGATATTTTTGGCAAGAGCTTGGGTGGTGGGCATGCCCAATATTTGACCACTCTTATTATGGGGCTTACTCAAACAGAAGTTCACAAGCTTGAAACGCATTGTTCAGTCGGCGTTCCAGAGAAAGTCCATGAAGTCTTTCAGCAAGCTGTCCAAGAAGGAGGCAAAGCAAAGCCTTTGATCCGCATTGTCCGCAACGGCGGCCGAGATGAGGCTGACGAGATCGATTATATTCCTTTTGTCGGAGGCGCCCATCTTCATGTAGGAGCGGCTAATACAAACATATATTATCTTTTACCGGCATCGGAGCAGCCATCAAACAGGTCGGCAGAAGCGAACCGATGCACGCTATCATGTGCCCAGCATTCATTAATTAAACGCATTTTTAAGCTGTTGATTTCTTTTCCCAAGGCTCATACCCGCCAAACGACGCTGAAAGCGTATAATTATTATGAAAGTCAGGAATTAGAGGCAGAAATCAGATGCGGACAACAGCTGGAATGGTTAAGAAAACTAGTGGCTCGCATCCTGCATAAGGCAACGATAGGGCATTTGAATCGACACTCTTTCGATGCTTTTTATCAAGCCCACCACTTGCAGAATGAATGAAGTCAGAACCGCCTTTCCTAATTTAATTGAGAAGGTAAAAAAAAATAATATTCTCCTGCTGGAAAATACGTGCGCTGTTTGCGCGGCGGCAGTTTCCTTGCCGGTTTCTCTTTTGAATCATTCTGCGATAGGGGAGGCGAACGTTCCATTTGCTTTAATCGATCTGTTCTGATAGTTGGCTGATTCGATTCAGGTTGTATGTCTGAAGCGGGCAAAACGGTTTGTGCAAGTGCTGTAATTGCAAAATCTATAGAAGGTAAAGGGGGGCTTGCTTTCTGTTCTTGGACAGGCGGTTCCCAATTTGAAGGAAGGGGATGCGTAAGGGAAGCGGAGGGACTGGACATAAGCGTTTCTCAAATCATACGTGCTCGATTGCTCTTTTCACCTGTCATTATTGACCGGGGCTTCATAAGCGATGAGGGCGCGCAGCTCTTGCCATTTGCCTTCCGGAAGATCGGCTCCCTTGACTTCGACAATCGCACTGCCTAGGCGATTACCCAAGCGTGCACAGGCTTCTAAAGGGTATTCCCGGATATAGCCATATAAAAAACCGCTGGCAAAAAGATCCCCCGCTCCCGTTGAATCGATGACTTTGGCAGGAAAGGCGGGACTATGAACAATGCGGCCTTGATGGCCGACAAGACAGCCCCTTTCTCCCATTAAAACTACAGCAATGGGACAAATTTCTTGCAATTTACCGCATCCCTCAAAAGCTGATAATCCCGTCAGCTCCTTCACCTCGTTTTCATTTGCAAACACAACATCGACGTAAGTGGAAAGCAGGGCATGCAAAGTCTGGTGGTACTGTCGGATGATTTCAAAGCTTGATACATCTAAAGAGATTGTAGCGCCTGCTTTTTTGGCCAATTCCATAATGCGCTGGAGCAAAGGGCCATTGCGTAAAAAATAAGCCTCTAGGTGAACGTGTCGAACGCCTTTGAAGTAGTCTGGATGAATGTAGCGATCGGACATCTCTTCGCTTGATCCAGCAAAAAAACGCATCGTCCGTTGGCCGTCAGGAGTAATTAAGCATAAGACCCGAGCGGTAGGCAAAGAGGAAGTCGAAAATAAACCGACAATTCCTAGTTTCTTTATTTGATGGGAAAAATGTTCTCCTAAAGAGTCGCTGCCCATGTGGCTGAGAAAGCCGCAGCGCTCTCCCAAATTGGCCAAGCCTTTAATGGTGTTTGCACAGCTGCCGCCTGTTGCAATTTGCGGAGAGCTGCCGCTTAGGGCGATAATGTGATTGAGCTTTTCAAATTCAATGGCTTGCGAGCCCCCTTTTTCTCCCGGCACATGCGCAAGGAATTGCTCTTCGACAGGGACAAGCAAATCAATGCAGGCAGCGCCCACGCCTAAGATGCGGAAGGAGTGTTGTTGTAACATATTTTCATGCTCTGAAGGAATTTCAAATAAGGTTTCAGAATAAAGAATTGACAAGGGGTTTGCAAGCAAGGTTAAACAAAAAATTAGAATAATAGACATGATGGAATCTAGGATATGTGATAGGAGAAATCTATATAAAATTTTAATTTTAAAGAAAAGGACTATTAACTTGAGTTTGGAGTTTTTGCTCTTTCGACTGCGTCAGAAGAGCAAAACTCCAAACTCGTCTGATTATTCCTTATTACCCGGCGGCAGCTTGACAAGTTGAAACCAATAGGTTCTAAGATCTTTTAATGCGCGGACCAATCCTTCCGGCCCTACAGGTTTGGCAATATAAGAGTTTGCCCCGGCGGCATAGCACATTCTTATTGTGTCCTGGTCTGTCAAAGCCGTCAAAACAACAACAGGAGTATGGCAAAGGTCAGGATGGTTGCGAATTTCCTTTAAGGCTTCTAGCCCATTCTTTTTGGGCATATTTAAATCCAGTAAGATGAGCTCTGGACGGGGAGCTTTATTGGGAAGCGCATATTCTCCTCTGCGAAGAAGATAATCCATTAATTCTTCTCCATCATTAACCCGGTGCAGTTCATTGACCAGAAGAAGCTTTTCGAAGACTGTTTTTATAATAAAAAATTGATCGTCATCGTCTTCCGCTAAGAGAATAGAAATTGTATCTGAATGAGAAAGGGTCATAAGCATCCTATTGATTTAGATAGGGAAAAAAAAGATGGAATGTTGTTCCTTGATTCAATTGACTGCTGGCAGAAATTTTTCCGCCATGTCTAAGCATGATTTTTTGACAGATGGCTAAGCTCATGCCTATGCCTTCATAATGACTGGAGCTATGCAAGCGCTGAAAGGGCTTAAATAATTTATGTAAATATTTCTCATCAAAACCGATGCCATTATCAGAAACCACCACTTCGATCCCTTTGCCTTCCGCTTTGCTTTGATAAATAATAATATGAGGGGGAATGCTTGGACGGCTAAATTTAAGCGAATTTTCAATCAGATGGATAAATAATTGAGATAGTTGAGCCGGGTCTCCTTCTATGACAGGAAGAGGGGAGACCTCTACTTGAGCTTGCTTGCTGTTGATGGAGTCTGCCAATTCATGAAGGGCATTTGCAACGATTTGTGATAAATGAACGGGCTCAAAAGGATGAGTTGCGGTCATCACCCTTGAAAATTCGAGAATTCTATCGGTAATAAGCTTCATTTGCTGGCATGAATTGAGCAGGCGCTCTAGATAGTCTTTTCCTTTGTCGTCTAAAATCTGTGCATAGTTCGATTTTAATAAATCTGCAAATGACATGATCTTATATAAAGGCTCTTTTAGATCATGTGAGGCGATTAAAGAAAATAGTTCGAGCTGTTCAATTTCAGTTTCTTTAAGCGGCTGTCTTTTTTGGTCAGCCTCTTCCTCCTCTTGCTTTTTAGCTTGACGGAGCCGGGATGAAATGGCCATGCCCCAGAAAGCCAGGGCGCATGCAATCAAAAAAACACATAAGCATAGGAGTGAGATAGGGACAAGGCTTTCCCAGTTATAAAGGGTGTCTTTTTGGCGAGAAAAGGAAAAGGCGGCTTTTTCTTGGCCTAAATTATCTAGAAAATTTTTCCAAGGAAAAAGAAGCCATACGCGTGAGGAACAAAAAGAGAAAGAGCCGCGTTCTCCTAGAACGGAAAATTGTTTCTTCAAGTCTTTGCAAAAAACAGTGCCGACCATCCATACAGTGGATTTTTTTACGCTTGGAAGAGCGACCTTTCTGTCTTTCATTTTGAAAGACAGGCAAAAGAGTAGCGATAGGATGCCGCATAAAAGCCATCCCGCAGAACGCAGATAGAGGCCGGCCGGCCGATCGAGCCCATCGAGCAAAAATGACGCGTTTAAATGGCAATTTTTAATAGATAGCATGCTTATGGCGCCGCTAAAGATTTTTAAGTTTTCTCTTTCTTATACTTATTTTTTTAAAAAAAAGAACTCGAATCTAGGCCATTAGCTGTTTTTATGCATTCTCTTAAAAAGTTTGAGAATGCAAATCGTTTATTTTCAATTATTTTTGACGAGATGATAAGTTTTGCGATAAAAATCGTGCATTTTGCTCCATAAATGAGCGCCATTGGCAAAAACTTTTTCGCAAGGGGGAAGACTATTGAGGAAAAGTCTTCCATAGCCTTTTGTCACTAAACGGTTATCCAAGCAGACGATACAGCCGCGGTCCGATTTATTGCGGATCAAGCGGCCAAAGCCCTGTTTAAATTTAACAATCGCATGGGGCACGGAAAATTCAAAAAAAGGATCGCCTCCTCTTTCCATAATGGCTTCCGTGCGCGCTTGGATAATGGGCTCGCTTGGAACTTTAAAAGGCAATTTGACAATAATGACGCAGCGCAATGCATCGCCTGCTACATCAACCCCTTCCCAGAAAGAGTCCGTTCCAAATAAGACAGCGCGGTCTGTCTTTTTGAATTTATTCAAAAGTGTTTGACGGCTGTCATCTCCTTGTTTGAAGAGAGGATAACGGTGGTCTTGAAACTTTTTACTCAAGGCCTCATAGCAGTTTTGAAGCATGGTATAAGACGTAAAGAGGACAAACGCTTGTCCACGGCTCGCTTGAATCGCGTTCCAAATATTTTCGTAAGCTAAAGCGTTAAAGTCGGGGTGAGAGGGAGGCGGCATATCGGTTGGCACAACAAGCAAGGCTTGTTGGCGGTAATTAAAAGGAGAATCATAGATATGCTCGGTCACTTTCCTTTGAGGCAGCAATCTCTCTGTCAAGCCTAAGCGCTGGCGGACAAATTGGAATTGTTGATTGGACGCCAAAGTCGCGCTGCATAAAATGACGGTAGAAAATTTACTAAAAAGAAAATTCACCAGCGCTTTGGAAATATCTAAATCAGCGTCTACCAAATGAACATTCAGCAGACTCTTGAGCTTGTGCGCTTCAATCCATCTGACCTTATTGGCGTTTTGGAGGTCAGAGATAAAGTTATCCAACAAAGAAATGGCTATTTCGAGGCGGTAAGCCAGCGCCTGAATATCCAAGCGCATGCCTTTGGTTTGTTCTTGCAGGCGGTCATTTTCAATTAATTTAAGATCTCCTTCCAAGCTGCTTATTGTTTGCCTGTATTGCTTAAGGGCTGCAATCAATTTGGTCGTATGAGGCAGAATGTCTTCTTTCCATTTAGGGTGGCTTAAATGGTCCTTCACAATTCTAAGCTTTTTTTCCGGCGTCGGGGAAGCCTCTTCCGGGAACAGCTGATTGAGTGGCTGATTGATTGATTCGATGAAGTGTGCAAAGGCATCAAAAGTGTGGTTGATCTGTTCCAATAACAGGTGCCTTAATGCCGGTAGATCAATGGTCAAGCGGCTAATGATCTGAGCAACGTCCCGGGGAGGCGTTTTGTTGAAGAGCGATTGGAGTTTTTCTTTTAAAATGAGCAGCTTGCCTTGCTGGGAGCCATGCCGATCGGAAGCGAGCCGGCCCAGGGTGCGCATCAGTTCTACGCGGTGCAAGCGGGCGGCAAAATACTCGGTCGCAATATCTTCAATGTGATGCGCTTCATCTAGAATAATGCGCCTATAGATAGGCAATAGGCAGGCTTCGCTGTAATTATTGGTTTCGGCCCGTCTCACGAGATCGGCAAATAAAAGGTGATGGTTGGCGACCAGCACATGCGCATCTTGAGCTTGGCGCCTAGCCTTGAAGAAATAGCATTGCTGATAGTAAGGGCACTCGTGATGCAAGCAAGCTTCGCTTTCCGCTCCAATGCGATCCCAAACGGAAGGAGAAGGAACGAATGGCATTTCCGAGCGCGATCCTTCTATCGCTCCTTGGCACCATTGATTCACTTTTTCCACTTCTTCCTTTTCCTCTGTAGGAAAAAGGCGAAGTTCTGTCTGCGCGTCTTCTAATTTGCGCAGGCAAACATAATTATTCATCCCTTTGACTAATACGACTTTGAGATTCAAATTCAACGCTTCCAGCAAATGGGGGATGTCTTTGTGGATCAGCTGTTCTTGCAACGTGATCGTATTGGTGGAAATGACTGTCCGCTCATTGAAGCGCGCTGCCCATATTAAGGCCGGAATGAGATAGGCCAGGCTTTTGCCCGTCCCCGTGCCGGCTTCAATTAAAGAGACTAAGTCCTGGTTATAGGCTTGGATGACATTTGTCATCATTTGGTGCTGCTGTGGACGAGATTCAAATCCCTTTAATGCCTGGCTGAGCATTCCATCAGGCTGAATAAGTTTAAGAATTTTCTCTATATTGAGTTCTTGCATCTGCTATATTATTTTTTGAGAAGCCATGGGAAGAACAAATCATTCTGCCGCAGACAGAAATGATCAGCGTAAATTGAAAAGGTTTCTGAATTAGGATGGTATCATAATAGGCTTTGAAAAAACCGCCAAGCATTTTCTATCTCATTCGCTACAAGCGGCAAATCTTACCTTTCTTCCTCTAGCTTTTGCAGCTTCATAAAATATAAAGCAGGAATAAGAGACAAAGAGTTAAAAAAAGCAAAGTTCGCAAAAGGGCTCTAAAATAAAATAGCCCCTATTTAGGGGCCATAAGTTTTATTCAGCTTCGAGCAGATCGAGGAAGGCTTTGAGCTGTTTAGACCGGATAGGATGACGCATCTTGCGTAAAGCTTTTGCTTCAATTTGGCGAATCCTTTCACGCGTAACATTAAATTCGACTCCCACTTCTTCTAGCGTCTTGGGCTTGCCGTCTAATAAGCCAAAGCGCTGAATGAGGACTTTGCGTTCGCGGTCGCTAAGCGTAGAAAGAACCTCTCCCATTTTATCTTTAAGGATCGAATATCCCGTCGCTTCTGCAGGCGAGTCGGCTCCCGTATCTTCCAAGAAATCGCCGAATTGGCTTTCGCCGCCGTCTCCTACTTCCGCTTGCAAAGAGATTGGGTGCTGGGCAATTTTATAAATTTCACGTACTCGTTCAGGCGTAATGCCTAACTCTTTTGCGAGCTCTTCGGGACTGGGCTCTCGGCCTGTCTCCATCATCAACTTTTTCGCTCCGCGCAGCACCTTGTTGATCGTTTCAATCATGTGGACAGGAATACGGATTGTGCGCGCTTGGTCGGCGATTGCCCGCGTAACGGCTTGGCGGATCCACCAGGTCGCATACGTGGAAAACTTATATCCCCGCCTATATTCGAACTTCTCGACTGCCTTCATGAGGCCCATGTTCCCTTCTTGAATCAGGTCCAAGAAAGATAGGCCTCTATTGGTATATTTTTTGGCGATAGAAATGACCAGGCGCAGGTTGGATTCGACCATTTCGCGTTTCGCTTCCTGGCTCTTGTCCATCCAGCGCTGGAGCATCTTGACGTCTTTTTTGAAGTCTTCCAGCGTGCGGCCTGCAGCCAATTCGCGTTTGGCTAACTTGCGCTTTGCTGCCGCCATTTTGGCTGCGGCAAATTTGTTGCGCTCCGCGCGAGGAGCCAGCTCCTGCATTTCCTTTTCCAAGAACAAAAAGCGGTCATAGGCGCGTAGAATAACCTCAACAAAATCATCGATAATATTATGGCGCAAGTGCAGACGACGAAGATAGGCCTGCATGCGAATGCGGCATTTTTCGATTTCTTCCGTGACCTTCAGCTTTTCTGTTTTCTTTAAATTGGGATTATTGCTCTCAAGCAATAATTTTTCTAAAATGAGATCTTCTTCTTTTAATAATTGGCAAAGCTTGGGAAGAAGAGTCATGAACTCTTGCTTATTGACCACTTCTTTTTCGGTAATCGATTTGTCAAAGCGCTCTTTGCCTGTTAATAGATAGGTTGCTATCGAAATTGCCTCTGATGTGGCATAGCGGAAGCGCATAATAATGCGTTCGATTTGCACTTGGGCTTTTTCTATGCGCTTAGAAATCTCAACTTCTTCTTCCCTGCTAAGAAGGGGGACCGATCCCATTTCCTTAAGATACATGCGTACAGGATCATCGGGTGCTCCCTCCGCTCTTTTGGGAAGGCTCTCTAATTCTTTGGCCTCTTTTTTACGCTCCTTTTGTCTTTCTACTTCAGATTGATTGAGGACTTGAATATCCATGCCGCTAAGAAAAATTAGGACTTGATCAATCTGATCTGCAGAATCAAAGGACATTGGCAAAATTTCATTGATTTCTTCATACGTAATGAAACCTTGCTCTTTAGAAATGGCCACAAGCTCATCAATTTTTTGTTGATGCTGCTGAGAAAAATGATTCTTGAAATTCGTCGTTTTATTCATGCTTTCCTAAAGTAGAGAGATAAGAAATACTGAATAAGTAATCCATTCAGTATGATTTGTTGTCTGTAACTGAAGGCGCTGTTTGGGAAGTGAAATTTCCATGCAAACGAATTAGATTCAGATAATTTTATATAGGTTGGCCAAACAGCTAATTTAATCCACCAACATAGAAAAAAAGGTATAGGCATTTTGTGATAAATAAAGCGTTTTTGTCAAGAATAGATGAAAAGTGTGCGATTGTGCACATAATGATTGTATGAATAAAGGAGATGGGAATTTATCACAAGTATAATTATATCATAAATGGATTTTTTTGTAATCTACTTGTTTATCTTTTCATCAAAATTAATGGGATTATACAATTTCAATAAGAATCTATTGATTAGGACTGCCGCCGTCGAATTGCCACCGGACTAGATTCAAGTTTTTTCTTTTCTAAGAGGATGCATTAAAACCACTAATGACTTAGATAAGCGGGCCATCTTCACTCACGATTGTCTGCTATTTCCTATTGCCTCCTGAGAAGAAAATAATTTCAATTATCGATTGTTAGGGGGAATACACCGTCTAAAAGATGGCCCATCCTCTCAAATAAGTAGCCAGTGAGGCCCAGACATGCAGCTCTACGCTTTGGATCAAACAAAAAAACTGATTAGCGCCCAGAGGGCAAATAGACAGCAAGACTATTATTGCATCGAGTGCCAAAGCTGCGTACGCCTAAGGGCCGGATTGCAGCGCAAACGGCATTTTTACCACGTACAGCCCACACGGTCTTGCCGGCTTCATCAAAAGGGGCCCATCCATTTGCAGCTGCAATTGCATCTATACGACCTTCTTCCCCCGCAAGACTGTCGGCTCGAATACCGCCTGCCAGAAATTGGGCGCATCGCCGACGTTGCCTGGTTATCTAAAAAGATTGTTTTTGAAATCCAATATTCTTTTATTACCTCAGAAGAAGTCGAGCGGCGCAACCAAGATTATCGAAAAGCAGGCTGGCAAGTCGTTTGGATCTTGCATGACCACCTCTACAATCAAGTGCGCCTGACAGCCGCTGAACAAGCTTTGCGCACTTGTCCCCATTATTTTACAAATATGGACCGCGAAGGAAAAGGCTGTATTTACGATCAGTTTGATTTAGTAAATAAAGGGCTGCGCAAGCAGAGAATGAAGCCTTTGCCGGTCGATTTGACCCAGCCGCAGGAGTTTGAAAAGTCCAGCGATTCAAACAAGCGCTTGCGCCTCGTTTTTCAACGAGCTTGCCAATGGCCTTTTTTCTTTTCGGGCGACCTTAGTTGCTTGCAAAGGCAAAAAGAGACCAGCTTCTATTTACAGGCAGCGCATATGAAAGAAGACCAATTTTATGGGGATGAAGCGCTGCAAGCCAAGAAAAGAGCTTATCAACGGATGAAGTCTTTTATAAAACACCTCTTTTATCCTTACCGTTTGCTATTTCACTTATGGTTGGAGAAGGCTTGCCGCTAGGGGACATGCCCTAGGCGGCATGGAGCGTGAAGCCACCTTTTACTTGCTAGATAAAGGCGGCAAGATAACGAGGACAGACGCCGGGAGCTGGGAGGCCCCCTTTGCACATGCCGTGCATCGCTATGCTCAAGAAAAAGACTCCAGCCTTACCTGCAAAGGTCATAAGGCCGGAAGAGAAAAGGAGGATTGCCATCTTGAAAAGCGGCATCATCTGCAACCGCCCTAGAAGATGCGCCATTCCTGTGATAGGTAAGACCGAGTTTTAATACACTCCCTGAGGCCTTCCTCGCATTCTTTTCTCCCTGAATATAGATAATTAGCAATTCGACAACAATCCGTCATAATTCCTTACCTAATATTTAAATGATTTAAATTAAAAACCAATTTGAAATTTATATTAAAATTATTTAACTGTTAATAAAGATTAACCTTTATTTATTAATATGTTTGTTTAAAAGGTGGTTAATTTTTAATCGTGTTAATAATTATTGTTTATCTTAATAGAGAGGTTAATTTATGTTAAATTCAATTTCCCATGCAGATATTTCAAAGGAATTTGTAATTGCAGATTTTTCCGGTCCAGAGCAGATGCCCTGGTACGAGAATGAGGGAGTCAAGAACTGCGCCAAAACTCTGATCGATTATGGCCAGTATTTATCTTATGCTCGTTATGCCAAGTATGTTCCTGGAGCGCCTTCCATTTTAAGCAATAAGGCCGTCCATTTTGTCGGGGATGTTTGCACAGTTGTTCATTCCGGCTTGGATATCAAGTCAAAGATGGACACAGTTTTATCCGATCAAGCATCTGCGGATGTAAAGGCCCAGAAGATGGTGCAAATTGCTCAACTCGCTTTGAAAGTTGCCAATACGCAGCTTGTGGACTATTTGCCCGAATCAGCTAGCAATACTCTCAAATGGGCGAACAGCGCTTGCGAAGTGGCTCGTGTAGGAGTGGCTTGCAAATCTAAAGTTGGCGATGTGATGGACGGCAAAGAGTCCGGTTTAGCGCATACTAGAAATAAAGTTGAAGCTGCTCTCTTGGCGGCCACAGCCGCGAAATCTGCTCTTGACTTAGTGGGAACAGATGCCTTCGATTCAATTAAGGCGACGCTGTCGTTTGGCAAAGGTGTTTTAACTGTTGCTAAAGTAGGTGTGGGTACTGCCCAATTTTTTGCCGGGTTAGCGAAAAATCTGGCTTAAGAAGAAGAACTTGGAGTTTTTTTACCTTTTAACTGACGTGAAAAGGGTAAAAAAAACTCCAAACAGTTAATAAATTCAGCTTCTAAGAAGGTATTAAAACGCATATATAGGCAATTAAGGGCAAGGAAAAGCGATTATGCGGGATAAAAAATGCCGATGATGTAATTGCGGAAAAGCCCTGCTGGAATCAAGCCGAGATGGCAGTTTAAGAGGACTTCTTGGCCATTCTTTGTTTTTGCGAGCAGGCGAGATTGCGATTCGGAAGAGCTGGATAAGGCAGCGACAGCCCGCTTCCAGTCGATCAAGCCTTCTTGAAAGATTTGAAAAAAATCTGAGGTAAATTTTTCAGGGCTCCATCCCACTATATTTTTACACTGGTTATTCACAAAAAGCAGTTTATTGTCTTTTGGGGCATACATGATAATCAAGCCTGATGTCTCATGCCGCAAGCTGTCAAATAGGCGGCGCTGATCAATCGTATAATGAGAAGAAGAAAACTCGCGGTAACGAGAAGCTTCATTACTATGATAATTGGCTCCTGTTAATTTTTGAGCGATATTAAGGCATTTCTTTAGAAGAGCTGTTGCCTCAATTGGCGAAGAGATCAGCTTTTCTTTCCCAGACTGATTATCCTCTAAGAGGCCGATAGTGGCCGAGGAAGGGAGCGGGGCATCCGGCTGCTCAGTCAAAGAACTAGATGAAGTAATTTTGAAAGGGGATTCGCTCTTAACAACGGGCTTCGAGCTTGCTTTGGAAGAATTTTCTTCTTCATGCAAATATAAAAGTGTTTTTATTTCATAACTTAGATCATGGACCTTAGTGTCCAGCTGATAAATTTGATCCTGTCTTTTTTCCATTTCGGCGCGCTGGTCTTCAATCATTTGTTGAAGGGCAGCAATTTGCATATTTTTCTGCTTCAATTGCTCTTCTGAAAAAAGCTTGTAATCGGAGAAATCCTGCGCGGCTTGTTGGGCTTTGACTTGCAACTGCTTGTTCTCTTCTTCGATTTTAATGAAGGCCTGCTCTTTAAGCTCCAATTCCTCCTGCAAACTCTTGTACTGCTCTTGATTCTCTTCTAAAGCTGCTTGAAGCAAAGAAAGCTCTTTTACGCTTTCTTTGAGAGGGGCGTCTGCTTCAATAGGCGATGGAGAGTTTCGTATCAAAGCCAAAGACGGATCGATTGAAGTGACCTTTGTTTCTTTGTCATTCGGGAAAAAAGCCAGTTGGCGAGAATGGGCAGTCGGCTCTTCTGACGTTTGCCCTTTCAGCCCTTTCTCCCAATAATAGATCAATAGAATGAGCACAAAGGAACCGCAGGTAATCAAAAGCAGGCCCAAAGAAAGAATCGACCAGCTTTTATTAAGCGACATTAAGCCAATGCTATAAGAAGCAAAAAAAAGCAGGGGAATCAGGTAAAAGAAAATAATAGCGGCAGATAAAAATTGCCGGCTAAGGGGTTTCATTTTCATAGAAGAGAGCACAATCTTATGGGCTTGATTCATTTTTTTTAATATACACGATTGGGACTAAAGACACAAAAAGATAGTGCAATCCCTATTAAAATCGGGAAAAGATTATTTAAATGGATTGACTAAATCCATCAAAGCCTTTTAAATGAATGCCTAATGTTATTTTATTGGCGGAAAACCCTGCCTTCAAAATATTTATAATGCTTTTGTTTGCGACTTCGCTTGCCTGCTTGATAGGATAAGTCAGTTAAAGAGATCGGACGAAACGCCTCCCTCTCGTGAATTTTGTTTAGCGGGCTTCCGGATTCATTAGGCGTTTAAGAGTTAATGACTTAGATTCGAGTTCTTTTCCCCTAGGAAGCAATAGGAGAGAGCGGGCCATATTCACTCGCTATGGACCGCTATTTCCTATTGACTTCGAGGGGAAAATCATCTCAAATCTCGCTTATTAGGAGAAAGTACGCCCTCTAAGAGCATGCTTAAGAATTAAGATGTGAGTTGTTATAAATAAGGAGTTTATTTGATCGTAATATGTCAAAAAAAAGCCTCGAATTTAATTTGATTATCGACTCCAGTCGGGTCCAAAAAGAATACTTGAAAGATCTTTTCCGCTACCGCGAGCTATTTTATTTTTTTGCCTGGCGCGATATTCTTGTTCGCTATAAGCAGACCTTTTTAGGAGTGGCCTGGGCATTAATCCGTCCGCTTCTCAATATGGCTGTTTTTGCTTTTGTATTTGGCAAGGTTGCCAATTTAGCATCTGATCACATCAACTATCCGCTATTTATCCTAGCAGGCATGCTGCCATGGCAGCTTTTTGCCAGCTGCCTTATTGAGACCAGCAATAGTTTGGTTAACAATGCGCCGATGATTTCCAAAGTGTATTTTCCTCGCATGATCTTGCCGATCAGCTATATCTTGGTTAATTTTGTCGATTTCGCCATCAGTTTGGCCATGCTGCTGTTCCTTTTTCTGGTCACCGGTTCTTTTCAGCATTGGACGATCTTATTGTTGCCGGCATTCATTGGCCTTACTTTGATCTTATGCTTAGGAACCAGCCTGTGGCTGGCAGCCATTACGGTTCGCTTTAGAGATTTTCGCTTTATTGTGCCTTTTATTGTTCAGTTCGGCATGTTTATTTCACCGGTGGGATATGGAAGCTTTTTGGTTCCGGAGCCGTGGCGTTGGTTGTATTTTCTCAATCCAATGGCTGGCATTATCGAGGGATTCCGTTGGTGTTGCTTTGGAGCTTATCATGCCGACCTTCCGGCAGCCCTTGCCATCTCTTGCTTGGTCAACGCCGTTCTTCTCGTGACGGGCTTTCGCTATTTTCGCAAAATGGAACGAATCTTTGCCGACATTATCTAGATAGGTTTTTATGAATATTGTTGAAATTGAAAATTTATCTAAAAAATACATCATTGCGCATGAGCGTCAAAATCCTTATGCGTCTTTAAAAGAAATCCTTTCTGATTGGATGAAGCAGGCCGCACGCAAAGCCCTCGGGCGTCCTTTGCCGCCCTCTAGTCCGGTTCAAACGGAAGAATTTTGGGCTTTAAAAGACCTGACCTTGAATATCAAGGAAGGAGACCGCATAGCCCTTTTGGGGCGCAATGGAGCGGGAAAATCGACATTGCTCAAGCTGCTTTCGCGTATTACCGAGCCGACCAAGGGGAGAATTAAGATCCGCGGACGCGTCTCCAGCTTATTGGAGGTGGGAACGGGCTTTCATCCCGATTTGACGGGAAGAGAAAATATCTTGCTCAATGGCGCAATCATGGGCATGAGCTATAAGGAAATGAAAAAGAAATTTGATGAGATTGTCGCTTTTGCCGATATCGAAAAATTTTTAGATACGCCTATCAAGCGCTATTCCAGCGGAATGTTTATGCGTTTGGGATTCGCCATCGCCGCCCACTTGGATTCCGATCTTTTAATTGTCGACGAAGTCCTGGCTGTCGGGGACGCCCAGTTTCAAGAAAAATGCCTGAAAAAAATGAATGAAATGGGTGCGCAAGGGAGTACGGTACTATTTGTCAGCCATAGCATCAATTCCGTTTTGTCCCTTTGCAATAAAGGCATCTTTTTAGAGAAAGGCGAATTGAAGGCTTTTGAACCGATCGAGCAATGCGTCAGCCGCTATGTTCGCAGCTGCCCCGTCGCAGGATTGTCCTGGGAAGGCTCTGTTGGAGATGAGCATATCCGTTTCTATCACGCCTCTCTTAAAGCACCAGCTTCCGATACAGGCTTCTTTTACCAAGGAGAAGAAACCTCCCTGCAAGTTGAATTTGAAATTCTCAAGCCGCATCCTGATTTGATCCTGGGCTTCAGCGTTCTTAACTCGCGCAACCATGCCATTGCCCGCTCGCGCTTGTGCGACCATAAAGAGCATCATCACTTAGTCGCTTCGGCGGGCCATCACCGCCTATCTTTTCATTTAGATCTCAATCTTTTTCATCCGGGTGAATATCAAATTAAACTGGAGTGCTCCCTTTTAAATAAGAAAAAGATTTTGCATGACGATATTCATTTGAAATTTGCCCTCTATTCTCAAAATAAGCATCTTAAATATGAGCTCGGTGTGGAAAAAGACGGCATCAGCTTGGGAAATCGTTGGTTGCCTCAGTCTACTTGTGCAAAAGCATAAGCCATTTATTGAGATAGGTTAAGACTGCCATCAATCGCTCATTTATACGCTTTTAAATAACCGCTGTTTTTTAATGAATACAGCGAGTGGATGAGTATTTTAATTTGAATGGATTGTATGGCTAGATATTTTGGTTTCTTAAACAGTTGAATTTAGAAGAGAAAGATCTGATGAAAGTCGAACGCATTTTAGTAATCAATCCGACACAGGTTCAAAGAGAAGCAGAACAGAAAATTAATCTGGCCCAAGAGGAAATTGTGTCTGCCATTCGAGCCATTATCCAACAAGCCCTGAATGATTATTTAGCTTCTTTAACCGCTAGAAGCGATTATCAGGAAATTATCGCAAATATAAGGCATTGTGCTCAGGCTTTTTTTGCCAAGCATCTTCAAGAAGAAGTAAATTTAGATGCGTTGCCTGAGCGCACTAGGCAGCTTGTCATTCAATTGGCTAATCACAGTATAGTGGGATTAGACGCCTATCCGGGTGTATTTGGTTTTTTAGGGGCACTGGCCCTAGCCGAGCCAGAAAGAAACGTGCGTGCAAACAAATTATTCGATCTATTTGTGAAACATTCTATTCCTCCGGCTCAAAAAATCGTCGAAGAGTTAGAAAGACACTATCCTCGAAAAGATAGTGAAGAGAGAATTAAGCCAAATTCAAAGAAAGAAGAGCTATCTTTCTCTGAAAAGCTGTCCGAAAGCCGCTAATGAACTAGATTCAAGCGAGTATAACTTATTTAATACACTCTCTTTAATAAAATGTAATTATTTATAGATAATAAAAAAATATTGAATTTTAATTTGTTTTGATTAATAATACTTTTTAATTAGTTGTTTTTTTAATTTAAATCTTTTGGAAAAAGGAGCTATTATGCAAGTTGGAGAACGCATTTCGGTTGTCAATGAAGCTGTTCGGTTAGATGTTGAGTTAAAAATTACTCATGCTAAACGGGAAGTTGTCAATACCATCGGGCAAATTGTCACACAGGCATTGAATGAAAATCAAGAGGCTTTAAGGGCTCAAGGCAATCCTATGGAAGTGATTGCGAGAGCAAGAGGCTTGGCGACAACTTTTTTTGCAGAGCATTTAACGGAAGAAAAACTCACGGCTTTAAAAGATTTGCCACAACGCGTCAAGGATGTTGCCAGCCAACTTGCAAACCGAGCTGGAGGAGAGTTGATGGCACAGATGGATCCGATGAATCCGACACAAGTCAATCCGATGAGAGGCTTTTTAGGGATGATGGCTCAGCTGACTGCTCCAGACAATTTAATCAATTTCTTTTTAACGCAGTCGATGGGCGAGGCGCGCCGCGTCACGGAGGAATTAGAGAGCCGTTACACAGAGACCGTTTTGGATCAAGTCATTCAATAAAACTTGCTTTTGAGTAATGATGTGTTCTTAAAATTAAAGGCAGATCTACAAGAGATCTGCCTTTTTATTTTAAGTTTCAGCTATAGGGGAAGATTAAAAAAAACCAAACTCAGGTTATTACTAATTGATTTGATCAAGGAAGCCATAATTAATTATCTTCAAAGACCTTTTCATAAGGAGCAGGCTAAAGCCTGATCTAGGCTGGGTTAATCGCTATCTTGGCCGAGCAGCTTGTTGATAGCGGAGGTCGGTGTTTGCTCTCAAAGGCATAGCCAGCGGCAAAAAAGAGAAAGCTCATCGTTTTATAGGCCAAATAGGCGTCGAAAAAGATCATGTTGATGGCAAAGGCCACCATCATCCACTTGATTTGGGGATTAATGCGGTAGAGGGATTGGAAAAACTTCCAGAAAAGGAAAGCCCCGATCAGACCGTACTCCGTCAGGATCCGCAACAGCCCGCCATCCAAGGCCGACCAGGCAAAGCCGGGGCCCAGCCCTTGTAAATAAATCTCAGGATGCGAGACATAGACTTTGATAACATAAATCCATTTGTGAATACGCATCCACCAGCTCATGTCGTACTCGTCCGCAGCGACGACTTCATTGCCCACCGGATTCTTTGTCATGTCAATTTTATCCCAGACAACTTTGGCAAGTTCGAAATTTTTCATGGAAAGAAGGCCGGCGCTGCGTTGGTAAACCGAATCGGTTTGGGTAATGACTAAAATGATGCCGCCAAGCAGCAGGGGAGTGAGAAGGCTGATCGTCAAAATTGATCCCATGGATCGCCAATTGAACTCATCTTTAAGGCGGCCGAAAAAGCAAACGATCAAGGCGATAATCGAAATGCGGTTTCCAGTAAAAATGACAAACAGGCCGAATAAAGCGAATAGCAAGTAGGGATAGCATTTTCTTAGAAAGTAGCGGGCAAGTGGAGAGGCAAAGAGACGGACAAATTTGGATTGATAGCTGTTGTCAAAAATAAGGTAACAGAACAGCAAATTGAGCAGCAGCCCCATCTCGGAAGGGAAGGAGGCGATTCCCTGCACGCGCGTAGAGACATCCGTGCTGTAGCCGGTTACCGTTACCGCTCCCGCAAGATTGAGCTTTTGCAAGGTCATCAAAAGAAAGCTCCAAATAAAGAAGGCTTGCATAAGAGGCTTGCCTAAAGCGAATTGCGAAGCTAAAGCGCCAATGTAAAAGAAGAGAAAATATTCCAATAAACGGACGGTATAAAAAATTTTGGCGTCGAGGTGCAGCACTCCCAAAGACACGAAGAAGCGATTAGAAAGAAAGGAAAGAATCGCAAAAGCGGTCAAGAGCAGCATCCATACTTCTATTTTATAGAGCGTCTTGTGCAAAATGGCATGCGACCAAATCAGCAATGCACCAAAGAAGAATAAAACAAAATCGTCGATTCTGAGGCCTGCTGTTTCCGAATCAAAGCTGATCAAATTCAACTTAGGAAGAAAGAGAAGGGGGAGACTGAAGAGAAGGAGGAACAGCGAAAGCTTCTTTTCAAAAAAACGCATAGGAAGACAATTTTGTTAAAAATGAAGTCATTAAATCACAAGAAATAAATCTTGCAAAGCAGAACCTCTCAATTGTCGCTTGAAAGAAGCCGGATAGGAACCTGCGGATAAAATGGCTGACCTTCAAGAAGGAAGATGTCATTTAGATCGCCTTCATCAGAGAAAACACTTCCGATTTAATGGAAAATACGCTAAGAAATATAAGTCCTAAAAGTTAAAAGGCTTTAAATAAAAGATAGGGAGGATGGATAATCTAAGCGGTTTTAATACACCCTATAAAAGCATCGGCTTAAACCTTTTAATAAAATCTTCTTCCTCTATTTGGCATTAAATGGATGCTTAAGTAATGGGAAATTAGGCTTAAAAACTCTTCCGTACACGCTCTTTCTTTAACGGTTGGATAATGAAATTTCTTTCTTTGTTAACTTTCTGCTTCATGCTCTTTTTATGCTCTTGCTGTAAGCCTTGCTATCACTACGACATTTATGGCGCAGACGAATTTGTGATCGATTCTTATAAAATCCGACAGGGCAAATTGGCGATTTTGGACATGGAAGGCGTTGATTTAGGAGACCTGTCTTGCGAAGATATGGAAGAATATCAAGATGTCATTGCAGAAGATGATATTTTAAATATCGCCGTCTATCATCCCAAGCGGCGCGACGTCATGGATGCCATTCAGTTTATCAATGAGAAGGTTGGATTCCGCGTCAGTCAAGGCATGGTTGATTTTCCCGATATTCCTCCCATTGAAGTGGCAGGCTTAACGCTGGAAGAGGCCAGACAGAAAATTCAAGGTTGCTACCAAGAACACATCCAAGACATGGAAGTTTTTCTTAGTTATCGGGATCGTTTATCGCGAAAAGTCGAGCTGACGGGTGCTGTGACGACGCCTGTCATTCCCGTCGATGGCAAGATTCGCCTTTACGAGGTATTGGCTGTTGCGCATGTCCCCAATAATGCCAACTTCTTCAAGAGTTATGTTGTGCGGGATGGGGTTCAACTTCCCATCGATCTATATAAGTTGATGAATCTGGGCGATATGTCGCAAAACATTGTCATGCGCGGAGGCGACCGCATTTTTATTGCAAGCCCAAGCGATACGACTGTCATGGTTATGGGAGAGGTGGGGAATCCAAGGGCCGTCAATCTTCCTTATGGCTTTATGTCGCTTAGAGAGGCGCTGGTATCCGCTGGAGGCATTCCCTTTACTGGCAACCGCGATTGCATCCAAGTGATTCGCGGAAACTTGCAGAACCCAAAGATCTACGTGCTTTCTTGGGATCACATTATCCACCTGCCTAACGACAGCCTTTTGTTAATGCCGGGAGATACCGTCTATGTATCCGAGAAACCCATCACGCAATGGAACCGCTTTATCGATCAATTGCTGCCTAGTTGCTTGGGCCTCCAAACGGCTTATGGAACCTATCGCATGATAAGCGATTAGAGTGAATGAAGCTAAATGAGTAATTGGCTAGCAATAGAGGTCATTTTAACCCTCTTTAAGACATAAAGGTCAGAGATGAATAACAACAAAGACGCAGACGATAAATTCCTCATCACCATGTCTGACATAGCCTCTTTATTTCGGCAATCCAAAGGGCGCATTTTTCGCTGGGCGCTTGTCATGGGATTGCTGGGGGCTTTAGTCGCCTTAATTCAACCTATCCGCTACCGTTCCGAAGCGACCTTCAGAGAAAAGAGCAATAAGTCGGGAGGCGTGTCAAATTCAATTCTGCAGCTTCTTAGTAGCGAAAGCCTGTCTGCCGGCCAAGAAAATGAAGCCAGCTCTTTGATTAAATCTCGCAAGCTCATGCAGAACGTAATTGAAAAGCTCAAGCTGCAAGGCCAAGTGGAGCTGAAATGCGATGAAGAAAATATTTTTAGACGCATCCGCCGCAATCTGGAGGTGACTTGGAACGCCCTTAAGCGCTCTCCTCAGCCAGTCCTAAAAGACCACCAATGTCCCATTCAAATTGTTGATTTGAACTATCAAGGCGAAATTCCCCTTAAGTTTGAAGTCCTCCTGGCTGATAACGGAGAGTTTGACGTACGCGATGTCGATCATGACCACGTGTCTATCGGACAAGGGAAACTAGGCGTTCCATTTACTTGGCAAGCGCTCGCTTTTACCCTCGATGCGAGGGAGGGGCAGACAGTTGCTCCCCAGCCGCTTTCCTTAAAAATCGAGTCCATGGCCGATACAGCGGACGCGCTTTGTAAAAAGCTGCAGATTGAAAATGCAAAGAATGACAAGGGCGTTCTCAAGCTCGCTTATGACCATCGCAATCGCCATGCTGCCAGCGAATTTTTGAATACGACGATGCAATGCTATCAAGATCACCTGAAATCTCATCACGATAAATTGGCCAAAATGCAGCTGGATTACTTGCATAATAGGCAAGCCCAGCTGGCCAATAATTTGACCGAATTGATGCAGAAGCACGCCAATTTCTTAGCAAACGATTTGTTTAATTCAGGATTTGTCGACTCTGATAAGGAAATGGATTTTTTGGCCAAAAGCCAACATGAATACAGGGAAAAGTTATTATCCAACGAGCTTGAAATTAAACGCCTGGAGAATATTCAACCCAATAGCCACGTTTATTACGATACCTATAATTCCGATGCGGCGGATTCAATCGTCATTAATAACGTTCTCACGCAGATTCGCGATTTGAAGCAGCGAAGAGACGGATTGGAAATTGAGATTCAAAAGAAAGCGGCCTTTACAACCCATACGCTGCATCATTCTTTCGATCAGCAATTAGAAGAGCTCAAAGAAGTGCAGCGCTATATAGTAGAGCTGCAAGATATTATCGACCGCTTTCACCAGCACCTTTTGCCCGATTCAGAGACCTCTTTGATAAAAGATCCGCGCTTTTTGATTAAGGGCTGGTTCGAACACTTAGACAAGCTGGAGGGGATAGACCCGGTTGAATGGAACAAATCGCGCGAAAGTTTCCAGTTTTACCTCACAAATTTAGAGCGCATCTTTAATGTGCATGAGAAAATGCTGCAAGAACGCCTCATCCACCAACAAAATCCATCCGATGAATACCAAGGAATTGATTTAAGAGTGGCGGATGACTTGTATATGGACTACTCTAAGCAGCTCATCCAGCTAGAATCTACCATTAGGCAAAATCTCTTCTTTATCGGTCAAATGGAAGATCCTAATTTTGAAATCACGTCTTTGAGTGCCGGTCTAAATGACTCTGTCAGCCAAGAGATGATTAAAAAAGCGAGCAATCTTGTATTGACCTTAAAAGACCAAAATAACCAAAGCGTGCGCGAACAAGAGCGCTTAAAGGAAGAGCTCCTTTTACAGCGGACTTTTTTATCTTTGCACCTTGAGCAAATGGTGCAGCTCATGGAGTTGAACAAGAAGCTCATCGAAGAAAAAGTTTATGCGTTGCAAAATGTCAGCTTGGACCTCATCAATCAGCAAGTCTCCCTGCTTGAAAACACCTTGCGCGACTATGTCGAGTCGCGGCTAGAAAATTTAAGGCAGGAAAGAACGCTTATTAAGCAGCACCTCAAACACATTCATAACGAAATGGGCGGCCTGCCCAAAAAATGGGTGGCCGAGCAATTGATCGAACAAGAAGTCGAGATCAACCAACTTATCGTCGAAGAAATCGCTAAAATGGTCGAGTCCAAAAATATTGCCCATAACTTAGAGGTCATTCAATCAGCCCCCATCGACTTGGCTACGCCTCCTGTCCATCCCGTTACACCTAGCGTGTTGGCATTCGCCATTTTAGGCGGTTTGCTGGGAAGCTTTATGGGAGCAGGCGTTGTGTTGGGATCCTCTTTGATCAAAGGGCTTAAAGCCTCGGCCGACAACCTAAAATTGGCAGGCTTGTATGTTGCGGGCTCGCTTCCTTTCCGTTCTCAGACACAAGATAATAGGGTGATTAGCGATGCTGATTTAGAAACGATTCGCCGTTTGCAAAGCTATATCGATCCTGTTTCTTTGTCCTCTGAAAATCGAGAGTTGAATGTTGCCCAGCGGTTGCTTCTGCTAGAAGGGTGCGGGCCGGATTATTCCCGTGACCTGTCAACGCTTTTCTTGAAAAAGGGAAAAAAAGTCTTAATGCTTTATTTGGATGGCGATCAAGCCGGCTCGGACGTGAAAAACGGCCTCTTGCAGTACTTGGAAGGAAAAGCCTCTTTTCCTGAAATTGAGTCAGGGCCCTATGGCGACTTTATTCGAGCAGGCGGAGCAAGCCGCTTTTTCATTGAATTAATGGGGTCGGAAGCCTTTAAGAAGCTAATCAATGAGTTGCAGGAGCGCTATGATTGGATAATAGGCATCAGCCGTGCTTCGCCGGTCAGTGCAGAGGCCGAAAGTTTAGTTCCCCTTTTCCCTTACGCGGCTGTCACGGTTTGGCAAGAAAAAGTGGAGGATTTGGATTTTTATGCTCAATTGGCAAACAATCCCAATCGCAAAGTGGTCTTTTTAATTGCCGATTCAACGATGAACTAAAGCGGGTAGGAAAACAATGGCAAGCCAAGGACAGAAGGGATCTACCTGTTCGGTCATTATTGTCACGCATAACAGCCAAGCTTATCTTCCCGCTTGTTTAGATGCCCTTCGCAAACAAACTTGCTTGCCTGACCAAGTGATCATTGTCGATAGCGGCTCTACGGAAAGCGATTATGTGGCGGCTTGCAGTCAAGATTCGTATATGCAGATCAGCTTGCAAAAAGAAAATGTCGGCTTTTGCAAGGGTAATAATATCGGCTTTTCTTATGTTCCCCTTCATACAGATTACGTCCTTTTTTTAAACCCTGACGCATTCTTGGGGCCCACCTTCATCGAGCAAGCCAAAGCATATATGGAGTTGCCGCAGTCTGCTCATATGGGCGCTTTATCAGGCCTTTTGCTGGGATATGATGTCAAGCAGAACAAACCTACCGGTTTGTTAGACTCATCCGGCATTTTCCGTACGTGGTATGGGCGCTGGTATGATCGCGGGCAGGGGCAAGAGGCGGGCTGTCAGCCTGTCCATCCGGAAGCCGTGCCGGCGCTGTGCGGCGCTTTAATGTTCTGCCGCTACCGGGCTTTGCAGGATGTATGCTTAGAGCCGTTTCAAGTCATGGATCCAACCTTTTACATGTATAAGGAAGATATAGACCTTTCTTTACGTTTGCGCCGCAAAGGATGGGAGTTATGGATGCTTCCTCATCTTTGGGCCTATCATTGCCGCGGCTGGCAGCGCGATCGCTCTAAAGTGGATAAGCGCTTGCGCCTTTTATCTGCTAAGAATGAAATGCGCTTATACGCCCGCTTCAAATCGCCCTGCTATTTTTATTCGGCTCTTAAATATTTATCTGTTAAAGCATTCGATCTTTAAAGCGTGTAGAAAAAACGGCATTAAAAGATGCTCTTGATTTGGCAAAAGCTGAATAGAAATACCCCAGTAAAAAAAAGCAGGCATAAAAGAGAAAGCACATAGCTGACTAAAATCATCAGGCCATCATCTTCCAATAGCCCTAGGCCCATACAAAAAAGAGGAACGGCTGACATCAGATTCGTCAAGGGAATGGGCAGGGGCAGCGATAAAAAAAGGGACAGCACAAAAACCACCAGCCCGTTTAAGCGAGAAAAGAGAGCGCTTCGCGTCAAAAAAATCAGACGGGGATGAAGAATTTTTTGCATCCATTTAACGATACTTATCGCTTTTTCCGCTAACGTGATTACAGACTGGCTTTTAAGAGACTTTATTAAAATCCATTGCGGCCACCATTGCGACTTGCCAAAGGCCATGCGCAGGCCAATCAGGGCTAGTAAGAGGCCGAAGGGCGTAGAAAATCCGGGAATTTGAACGGGAAGGCAAAAGGGGAGACTGAGCAGAATGAGCAGCGCGGCGTAGCCTTTTTCGGCTAAAATAAAGAGCATTTGCTCAATTTTTATCTCTTCTGTTTGTTGAGCGAGCATTAAAATTTGCTGCAAAGAGTCGAGAAAGAAAAGCTTAGAAGATTTTTGATTAGACATCTTCACCACGGCCGGTTCATTTCCCTTTACAAGCTGTTCCGGTTCCACCAAAACAAATAGATTTGAAAAGAGGAAAAGGATTGCAAGAGTTAACGTAAAGCAGAAGGCCAGTCATTGACACCCTTCCGGATCTTTACGTTACTCATGATAGCGCAATCCGCGTATTAGAGGAATCGCAAATGTTAGCAGACTGGTTGATTAAACTTATTTAGCCAAATATAAGTGACCTGGTTAACGTTCATTAATTCTATGAGTTCTGCATTGATGCGTCTCATTTCAGTTTGCTCTCTACAAGGAAGTTGCTGAGCAATCCGATAATGTTGATCATAAAGTTGAGAGGCTAAATGAAGCACTCGCTTTAAAAGTTCTGTATTCTCTAAAGACTTAGGATCTGTGGCTTTAAATTGCATGCCATAAAGCGTATGCTCTGTTTTACTAAGATTAATCGTATTTGTAGAGCGAATCCCTTTTTCATCCTTTATATGCGTTGAGGGATCTGTTAAGTAATTAGTCACATGCTGATGGGTTGGATAAATCATTATTACCTCTTCAAGTTATGGTTGACGATAGATTTATTAAAATGAAATGTAATTGCAATTCGACAACAGCTAAGACGGGTTAATACACCCTTTAAGCAATCCCATTGTAAAGAGAGAATGTAAAGATACGATAAGTTTGAAGCGGAGATGACAAAATAATCGGTTGTTCGAGGTTAAATGTCTTAATATTAGGTAGTTATATAAAAGAGAGGCCTTAAATTTCCGCTAATCGCGGTCATGAGCAGTTCTAAAAATCCTCTAAAATAGTGCCGTCAATCTGACGGCACTTCAAAAGAATTAGTCCGTTTTGCGTAAAATCAAAATGAATTCATGTTCGTTCTTCAAGCAAGTTTCAATATCAAAGGAAAGGCCTAGCTGATTTTTAAGGGCAAGGAACATTTCAAGCATTTCGCTTTGAGTCCAAACGTGAAAGTGAATGCTATAGTCGATCTTTAATAAACGCTCGACTTCTTTTTGGGCGTCTGCAGGCTGGTGAATTTTATTAACTAAGCGCACCCATTCTTCAAAGTGTTGGCGTTTGGAATTTTCAGGCCCTTCCCGATAATCTTTGAGAATATGCTCTAAAGGGGTGACAGGGCGATCAATGTCAAAGGTATAACGCTTGTCCGGCAGGGCAATATAAAGAACTCCGCCCTTTTTTAAGACACGGAACATATTGCTTAAGGTTCTCAGTGGATTTTGGCAATGTTCAATAAAGTGGTTGGCAATGACAAAGTCTTGAGAGCGATCTTTAATGGTTCCAAGTTCCTCTCCATTATCGATAATATCTACGTGGACCAAGGGGAGTTTGCTTAATTCCGGATAATGCCTTTTCAAATCTTCAACCGATAAACGGTCAACATACTGGACTTTGGCGGCTTTGCTGACATAAAGGGGATTATGCAGAGCGCCAATCTCAATTCCCTTGCCTTTAAGATATAAATGGGAAAGCTGCTCTCTTCCCAAGACCTTTGAATGAGACAAGTGACGGCGGCGCAAAAGTTTTTTCATGCGTGTTTTGAGATTTTCTGGAACAAGTGATTTAAGTGTACGTAGCATGGGACCTCTTTGATATAGATAACCTGAAAATACCCCAATTTTTTGGTTAATCGTTAAAAATTACATAGCTTTAATTCAGAGTCAATTAAATTTTTAATTGCTTTCTTCTTCGCCTATGTATTTACTTTTTTAATTATTTTATTTGAATTTGCATGGAAAATTTAAAATTAAAACGAGAAATAAATATAGATTGTTTTAAAAATTAAAGGTTTAACTATTAAATATAATTGACAGGGGCGATCTGATAGGTTATTATGAATTTTAAGAAACCCTCTTAGGCTGCTCAAGCTTTCCTCGCTTTTTTCCGTCTGCTTTCTTGGCTAAAATAAGGTAGCCTGCAAAATAATCTTTTAACAGGCCGAAAAGATCAAAATCTAAGCAGCTCATGTTTTTTATCAACAGTTGCCTTCAGGATTGAAGGAATAATTAGAAATTGATAGCCTAAGAGGCTAAATTTTTTAAGAATTAAGGAAGGATATGACGGCAGAATCGTCCATGTTTAGTCGCAGCAACTCAGATTACAAGTATGGGTTTGTCACGGAAGTTGAAACCGAAAGTTTGCCAAAGGGGTTGAATGAAGACATCATCCGTGCCATTTCTGCTAAAAAAAATGAGCCGGATTTTCTTTTGGATTTTCGATTGAAAGCCTATCAGAGATGGTTAGAGTCCGAAGAGCCTGTTTGGGCCAATGTGAATTATCCAAAGATTGACTACCAGAATATCACCTATTATTCGGCTCCTAAAAAGAAACCGGCTTTGAATAATTTGAGCGAGGTGGATCCTGAGGTTTTGCGTACATTTGAGCGCCTGGGAATCCCTTTAGAAGAGCAGATGCGTTTGAGCAACGTCGCTGTCGATATGATTTTCGATTCCGTTTCTATCGGGACGACTTTTAAGAAAAAGCTTGAAGAAGCGGGTGTGGTGTTGTGTTCGATTTCCGAAGCCATGCACACGCATTCTGATTTGGTGAAAAAATATCTGGGAAGCGTTGTCCCCATTGGGGATAACTATTTTGCCACTTTGAATTCCGCCGTTTTTAGCGATGGGTCTTTTGTTTATATTCCAAAAGGCGTGCATTGTCCGATGGAACTGTCGACTTATTTCCGCATTAACGACAAAGAGTCCGGCCAGTTTGAGCGTACCTTGATCATTGCCGAAGAAGGCTCCTATGTCAGCTACTTGGAAGGATGCACGGCCCCTGCCTATAGCAATCACCAGCTGCATGCGGCGGTTGTTGAGCTGATCGCTTTGGACAATGCGCAGATCAAGTATGCGACAGTCCAAAACTGGTATTCCGGAAACCCGGCGACCGGAGAAGGCGGGGTGTTCAATTTTGTGACCAAGCGAGGCCGCTGTGCAGGCGTGAACTCTAAAATCTCTTGGACGCAAGTCGAGGTGGGTGCTGCCATTACCTGGAAGTATCCTAGTTGCATTTTACAAGGGGATAACTCCGTTGGGGAATTCTACTCGGTCGCCCTCACGAACGGTCATATGCAAGCCGATACAGGGACGAAGATGATCCACCTAGGCAAGAATACGCGTTCCACAATTGTATCCAAAGGAATTTCCGCCGACGTCTCCCACAATAGCTACCGAGGTTTGGTCAAAGTGGCTCCGCGAGCAACTGGAGCCAGAAATTATACGCAATGCGATTCGATGCTGGTCGGGGATAAATGCTCGGCCAATACATTTCCCTATATTGAAGTAGGCAATGCAACTAGCCAGATCGAGCATGAAGCGTCGACTTCAAAAATGAACGAAGAACAGCTTTTTTACTTTCAATCGCGCGGCATTTCTAAAGAAGATGCGGTCAATATGATTGTAAATGGGTTTTGCAAAGATGTGATCCAGGAGCTTCCCTTAGAATTTGCCGCGGAAGCGCAAAAGCTCTTGGCGATCAAGCTTGAAAACTCTGTAGGATAAAGATAGAAAAACAATTCAAGGCAGCCTGCGCTGCCTTTCGATAGAATAGATTTAGATTAGGAAAAAACAATGCTAGAAATTAAAGATCTGACAGCCTCCGTCGACGGCAATCCCATTTTAACAGGTGTTAATTTGAAGATCCAAGCAGGAGAGATCCATGCTATTATGGGGCCCAACGGTGCCGGAAAATCCACGCTGGCAAAAGTCTTGGCCGGGCATCCCTCTTATGAGGTCACGGGCGGGGAAATCTGGTTTAAAGGGCAGAATCTTTTAGAGCTCGAGCCTGAAGAAAGGGCCCATTTGGGTTTATTCATGAGCTTCCAATATCCTGTCGAGATTCCCGGGGTCAGCAATACGCAATTCCTTCAAATGGCTTTGAATGCCAAACGCAAGGCGCGTGGAGAAGGGGAACTGTCGGCAGCGGAATTTGAAAAATTAATTGAAGACAAAATGAGACTCATGGAGATCCGCCCCGAATTTCGCCAGCGGAACGTCAATGAAAATTTCTCCGGAGGAGAAAAGAAGCGCAATGAGATCTTGCAAATGGCGATTTTAAATCCCGAGCTGGCCGTCTTGGATGAAACGGATTCCGGATTAGACATCGATGCCATGCGCATTGTTGCCAGAGGGGTGAACCAATTGATGAATCCGGACATGGGCTTACTGTTGATTACGCACTATCAGCGCCTGCTTGATTATATTAAACCTCAGTTTGTCCATGTGATGCTGGGAGGGAAAATTGTGCAATCGGGAGGTCCTGAGCTGGCTTTAGAGCTGGAAAGCAAGGGGTATGATTGGTTGGTCCGTTCGCCAAGCGAGGGAGTTGTTTCATGATGGCTCAAATGGGGTTGGAACAAGAACTATTCAAAACGCTTTTAGAAAGGCACTTGGCTAAGGTTAAGCAGGACGATGCTTTGTATAAGGCCCGTTTAAAGGCTTGGCAGCATTTTTTGGACTTAGGCTTGCCTAACAAACAGACGGAAGTTTATCGCTATATCAAATTGCGTCATTTGTTCTCGCAGAACTATGAAGTGGCGGAAGAAACAGGACTGACGGCCGAGCGGATTGCCGCTTTTGTTCAGCCCGAATGCCGGCAGTCTGTGCTGGTTTTCGTCAATGGACATTACTGTCCGCAGCTGTCCCAAACAAGCGCCTTGCCGTCGCAAATAGTTGTGACGACATTGCAGGAAGCGGCTCGCACATATGGAGCTTTTTTAAATAACCAGTGGAATCGCGCGCTTAAAGAAGAGGAAGATCCCTTTGCCGTTCTCAACGGCGCCTTGCACCCCAAAGGGGCCTTTATTTACATTCCTCCCAAAACAGTTGTCGAAACGCCCATCCAGGTGCTGCATCTCATCGATTTTGATGGGCAGCTGGCCATGCTGATGCCTCGTTTGCAGGTTTTTGCCGGATCGCGCTCGCAAGTCAATCTTGTCTTTTCACAGTACAATTTGGGAGAGCAGGCTTATTTTGTCAATCAAGCCGCCGATTTTTTGATTGAAGAAGAGGCGCATGTGCGCTATACGCAGGTTCTTTGCAATGAACATCCCCACGCTTGGCATTTCGATGCTGTGCGCGCGCAGCTCAAGCGCAGCGCGGTTTTCAAGAGCGTTTGCGTGACGGAAGGAAGCGCGACGGTGCGTACAGATTACCGGGTGGCTTTGACGGGCGAAAATGCCGAGGCTTTGCTCAATGGCGTGTGGATGTTGGCCGAGAAAAGGGAGGCGCATACGCATGTGTTCATTGATCATCAAGCGCCTCATTGCCGCTCCTATCAGTTGTTCAAAGGCGCGCTCAATGATTTTAGCCGCTCCAGTTTCGAAGGCAAGATCATGGTTAGGCAGGCGGCTCAAAAGACAGAGGCTTTCCAGCTCAATAACAACCTCATTTTGAATGACCACGCCCATGCAGACAGCAAGCCTAATCTAGAAATTTTTGCCGATGACGTCAAGGCGTCGCATGGAGCGACAGTCGGCCAGCTCGATCCTGATCAGCTGTTTTACATGAAGACGCGCGGTTTTCCTGATGCCGAAGCAAAGAATTTGCTGGTCTATGGATTTTGCGAACAAGTAATTGAAATGATCCCTTTGGGCTCTTTACGGGATGCTATCTCCAAAAAAGCCCAAAGCTATTTAACAAGGAAATCTCTATGAAGGAAAGCAGCCGAGTCGATTTCAAGCATTTAAGGCAGGATTTCCCCATGCTGAGCAAAACGATGCACGGAAAACCCTTGGTCTATCTGGATTCGGCTGCCACTTCTCAGAAGCCTCAAGTCGTCATCGATACGATCACTGACTTTTATCGCAACCATTATGGGACGGTCCATCGCGCTGTTTATGAGCTGGCCATTCGCTCGAGCGAGGATTATCAAAAGACAAGGCTGAAGGTGCGATCTTTTCTCAATGCGGCTAAAATGGAAGAGGTGATCTTTACGCGCGGGACGACAGAATCCATTAATATGGTCGCTTATTCATTCGGAAAGGCTTTTGTGCAGCCTGGAGATGAGATCCTCATTAGCGCCATGGAGCACCACTCCAATATTGTCCCTTGGCAAATCCTATGCGAAGACAGGGGAGCGGTCCTCAAAGTCATTCCCATGAATGAAAAAGGCGAATTGCTGTTTGAAGAATACGTCAAGCTTTTAAGCGATAAGACGCGCCTGGTGGCCATCACGCATGTGTCCAATTCTTTGGGAACAATCAATCCCATTAAAGAAATTGTCGCCAAAGCGCATGAGGCGGGAGCTAAAGTACTGGTAGATGGAGCGCAGAGCGCTCCGCATCTTAAAATCGACGTGCAAGACTTGGGCGCGGACTTTTTCGTTTTCTCCGGCCATAAAATTTTGGGCCCGACGGGAATCGGCATTTTATACGGAAAAGAGCAGCTGCTAGAGCAAATGCCTCCTTATCAGGGAGGCGGAGATATGATTGAGACCGTGACTTTTCCAAAAACGACCTATAATACGCTGCCTTTAAAGTTTGAGGCGGGCACGCCGATGATTGCCGAAGTCATGGGACTGGGGGCAGCTCTCGATTATCTTCAAGAAATAGGCATGGAGGCCATTCAAGCGTACGAGCACGAGCTTTTGCGCTATGCCACGCAAAAGCTGGAAAAAATCCCCGGCCTGCGCATCATCGGACAAGCCGGCCAAAAAGGCGCTTTAATCAGTTTTGTCATAGAAGGGGCTCATGCCCTCGATGTGGGAACCATGCTCGATTTAAAAGGCATTGCTTTAAGAACCGGCCATCATTGCGCGCAGCCTGTCATGCGTTTCTTTAACGTCTCGGCAACGGCCCGCGCTTCCTTTGCCTTTTACAATACTTTCGAAGAGATCGATCTATTGGAGCAAGCCCTTCACTCCATTATTCCTCAATTAAAGCCATAGAATCACATGCGCGTTTCAGTCAAACAAGCGATCCAATTACTCCGATCCGGCCAAGTCGTAGCGATGCCGACAGAAACGGTTTACGGGCTTGCTGCCTGCTTGGACCAACCGGTAGCCATCGAGCAGATCTTTCAAATTAAAGGCAGGCCGTCGACGAATCCCTTAATTATTCATGTGGCCGATATTAAAACGGTTGTGGACTGTTCCAAAGAGCTGCCGCCTCACTTCAAAGAATTGGCCGAGGCTTTTTGGCCGGGACCCCTCACCTTGATTGTTCCCATTCAGCCTGAGCGCGTCCCCGCTTCTGTGCGTTCCGGCTTGCCGACAGCGGGCTTTCGCATGCCCCAACATCCATTAGCTTTAGAAGTGCTAAAAGAAACGGGGCCTTTAGTCATGCCTTCGGCTAATTTATCGGGTAAGCCTTCGGCAACGAGGCCTGAGCACGTAGAAGAGGATTTCGGTCGCGATTTTCCCGTTTTGGATGGAGGCGGATGCGACAAAGGGGTGGAATCCACTATTTTGTATTATCAACATCCGCGCTGGGTTGTCGTAAGGCTAGGAGCGCTTGCTCCGGCTGTTTTTGCGCTCGTTTTGGGTTATCAGCCCGAAAACCTGAAGGCCTTCAAGCACGAGCAGCCGCTGTGCCCCGGGCAATTATTCCGCCATTATGCTCCGCGCGCTAAGCTCATTTTGGGCGACCGCGAACAGATGGAAGGGGCTCCTTTTATCTTGGGATTCAAGGAACGCTCCTATCCGCTTCATAGCCGCGTGCTTTATCTGGGGTCTCTCTTAGATGCGGAAGAAGTGGCGGTCAATCTCTATCAAGCGCTGCGGCAGCTCGATTTCGAGGGAGCTAGAGTCGCCTGGGTCGATATGGATTTTCCGCGCGAGGGATTATGGGAAACCATTGCCGAGCGGCTATTACGGGCGGGAGAGGGGTAATTGAATCCATTAGGCATTCAAAATCCCTCTAATAAATAACCTCAAGAAATGCTCAATTGCCCGGCTACTCAGCAGCAAATTTTCTATACTTGGAGGGCTTAGAGACGGGTCCGACGCCTCCTTTTTCAGCTCTTACTTGCATGAGAAGCTGTCCCAAGCGGTTTTTCCCCTTGCCGTCTCCTCCATCTGCCCAGTAGGCATCCCGGTCGGTGTGTTCAACTAAATAGGCATCCCCTGTGGCTAGCAATAGCTCGTTGAGCTGCGGGTGCTGCTGAAACTTGGCCCTCAGCACTTCCAGCATGATGGCATCCCGCAGCTTATACCAATCGTCGCGCTGCTCGTAGCTATGCCTTTGGGCCAGCTTCCAGGCGTCTTCTCCATTCAAGCGCGTAAAGCGAGCGGCTAAGGCAGGCTTGTGCAAAAATTTGGCAGCTTGAAAAGCCGCTTCCGAGCAGGAGAACTCCATATTCCACAGCTTCACAGAAGCCGGATAGAAATTGCCCAGGAAAAATGTGTACTTATTTTCTTTGTCATAAAACCAAATAAAGCCGTCGCGCTCGGCAAAGCGGGCGAGCTTGTTCTTGTAGTGGGCCAGATGGGCAAAGCGCGCCCGGTCCAGTTTGTCTCGGGCGGCTTGTTTCTGCTTTTGCTTCTTTTTCTCGGCTTTGCTTTTCAGCTCGTTGAGGGTGTCTTCATTATAGGGTTGGACGGTGTATTGCCGGGAAACGGCAGCAGGCAAATTCCAAGAAGACAAGAGCGATAAGGCCATTAAGCCCATTCCCATATATAATAGCTGTTTTTTTAGCATTCTTATCCTCCTTATTTATTAATTTGAATTACTAACAATTGTATTCGTTTGAATTAATAATAGAGTTAATTTTACCTGATAAAGATAAAATAAGCATTAAATAAAAAATAATTTAAATTAAATTTATAGGTTTAGTAAATTCAAGGAAGTCTGAAAAGATGTCTTGAAACTGCTAATCGCTTGTAGGCGAGATTATTTTCTCCTAGAAGGGAAAAGAAATCGAATCCAAGCGATTAGAGTTTTTTACTGGCTATGAGCAAGCGTGCTTTTTATTGGACGAACAAGTGCGCTCACCTATCTCCTTTACCTCTCTGAAAGAGAGGTAAAGCTTTCTTGGCTGATCTCTTTAGAGATCGGCCAAGGACGGCAGAGTTAATTTTTTGATTTGGCATTGATGGCTGTAGCCATCCCAACGCGTTTCGTATTGATAGCCAATTTTGTTAAAAATATTTTGGCTCTCTTCATAGTCCGTTCCTCTTGAACAAAACAGTTCCAGGGACAATTTCTGAATGTAGTTATCCAACCCATTTGATTTAATATGGTCGTAAACAGTATCCACATCATTTGATAAATAGTGCTGTTCCAATAAGGAGACTCCGCTGGCCGCCTCAGCAACTTTTTTAGCGAGCTGATAATCGGCTTTGATGCTTGCAATCGCTTTTACAGTGCCATAGATATGCTTTAATGAAACCGGAGACAGTTCTTTTTTTTCCGTCCATTGCAATCGATTATACTGCGCTTGCAGATCTCTTTTGGCTGCATCAAGCGTACAATCTTCTTGGATGAAGCCTTGCATATATTTCTGAATCCCTTCCTTTTGAATAAGTGCATAGACGCGCTGGGAATTCTTTGAGCAATAACCTTGAGAAGAAGACAGATTCGCTTTTCGGGCTAATTCAGATACTTGCTGGGCCAGGATAAAGTGGGGATTGATAACTTTTCGCCCTTTGTGGCAAGTGGCATGCAGATTTAGGATAGTTTGCATATCCAATTGTCCATCAAGGAGCTGCCAAAATTCAGCTGACAGGCCGGATAAATTATGAGCAGGAGCGACCATATTGAATTCCTTTTATTTAAATAATAAAAATTAGCGATAAAAAATATAGTTAAGTTATTTGATTAAATCAATTTAATTTTAGTTTTAGTTTAAGCTGTTTTGATTTTTAAAATATTTTTGAAGTTCGTTATAAAATTAAATAGGCCTGTTTGCTGCCTGTTGAAAATCCCTTAGATAATCCGGCTATTTCGGAAACAGAGAGGGGCTTCTTAAGTAGCCGGCTGGAACTGCTGGATAAGCAAGTAGAGGTAATTGAGCCAGGTATAGCTGTCGTCGACAAGTTGCTTGGTGAATAGCTGCCAGCCGAAGAAGACAATGGCCAGCGCCAATAAAGATTTGAGGGGCATGCCCAAAAAGGTGATTTGGACTTGGGGAGCCAAGCGATTGGCGATTCCCAGAAAAAAATCTGTCATCAAAATGATGATGAGGGCAGGAGCTGCCAGCTGGGTGCTGGAAATCATGACTTTGCCCATGATGCCCATAATATCGGTAAAATATTTCGAATTGAAGTCGAAGAAACTGCCGTTGATGAACTTATCGGGAGGGAGGTAATTGTACGATTGGGAAACGATGTCCAATACGACGAAAGGGCCGTCGATCATGAAAAAGAGGTAGATGAGGACGAGGTTAAAAAGGGTGCCGAGAGGAGAGGACTGGTTTTGGATCGTCGGGTCGTTGACCATCAAGCTGGAGGCTCCGCGTTGGTGGTCGATGAGAATCCCTGCGTTTTGCACAATAATAAAGGGAAGGCTGATCATATAGCCGATGAGAATGCCCACAAAAATCTCTTTGATCAAATAAAGGACCAGCCACAGATTGAAGTCAAGCGGAGTCGTCGTGACAAAGATAAGCTGGGGAAAAAAAATGGCAAAAAAAGAAATGCCCAAGGCGACTTTGACGGGATGGGGAAGGACGCGCGCGCCGAAAAAGGGAGCCAAGGCTATAATGGGCAGCATTCTGCCCAAAAAAAGAAAGAATAGGCCGAAGAACGCCAACGGATCATTAAGAGAAAATGCTGTATTGATGTACAGAGAAACATAGTCTTCTGTCATAAGAAAGCTGCCTTATTCTTGCCTTCTTGCGCCTAGTTTTTGCTGCTAAGCACACTCCATTGAGGAAAATTTACGAAAATATCATTGGCAAAAGACATAATTTGCGATCCCAGCCATCCTCCCAAAAACATCAAGGTCAACGTCACGGCCACCAGCTTAATGGTGAAAGAGAGCGTTTGTTCCTGAATTTGCGTGGCCGCCTGAAAAATGGCGACAATAATTCCAAAGAACATGCTGACTAAGATGGGGGGAGCGGAAAGAATTAGAATCAGTAGCATCCCTTGGTAAGCGAGCTGAATGACTTGTGATTGAAACATGGTGTAAAGCCCCTTATTGGAATGTTTTGACTAGCCCTTCAATGAGAATCGTCCATCCATCTAGCATCACTAATAAGAAGAGTTTTAATGGCATGGAGATCGTAACGGGAGAAAGCATCATCATCCCCATCGCCAATAAAATATTGGAGGTCACAAGGTCGATGACAAAGAAGGGGATGTAGATCAAAACGCCGATTTCAAATGCGTCTTTTAACTGCCCAGTGATATAGGAAGGGACTAATACGATGATATCATCTGGCTTTAAGGTGGCGCGGTAATCGTCTGGCAGCCCGCGGTAGACCAAGCGATAAAAGAGCGCTTGGTGCCTGGGCGAACTATTTCTCTTTAAGTAATCTTTCATGGGTCCGGCTGCCGCAGCGGCTACGTCGATGACATAGGTGGAGGAAGCAGGTGAAAGAAGAGAGTCCGGCACTTGGGATTGGTTGATAACGGTTTGCGCTGCATCATACATTTTGATGGCGGTGGGATACATGATAAATAAGCTGATCAAAAAGGCCACGCCGTTGATGATTTGGTTTGGGGGCGCTTGTTGAACGCCTAGCGCTGTTCGCAAAAGAGAAAGGACAATGACAATCTTTAAGAAAGAAGTCAAAATCATAATGATGAACGGCATAAGCGACAAGAGCGTCAGCATGACCGCCTGTGTCACAAGCGAAGGCCGTTTGAAGTTGGATGCAACCGCTTCCGAGGCTTGGTAGGACTCTTGTTCGGGGGTCAGTGTCGGCTTCTTGGGAGGATAAGCCGGAGCGGGAGGCCTTGGAATTGGTTTTAAAGGCTTAATGACAGAAGGGGTCGTGCTGGTCGTCGATCGCGACGCTGAAGTTGGTGCCGATGGGGATGCAGTTGCCGGAGTTGAAGGATTGGTCGAAGCAGCATTGGTGGAAGAGGCGTTAGCAGCTGGCGTCGAGGTGGCTTGAGAATAAAGGGAGTCGGGAGCCAGGCTGAGAACGGCCAAAATAGCTAGCAGACAGAAAGCTGATTTAAAAGAACAAAGCTTGGATAGATACATATGACACCTTAGCTGCTTTTTGCAGGCTCAATATTATTTTTGGCCAATTTCTCGAATGCTTTTTCTAAAACGCGCCAGCGGTGTTCCAACTGGGCGTTGATAATGCCGATTTCTGTTTCAATCACACAGCCGCCAGGGGCAACATCATCGCGCGGGCGAATGGACAAGCTTTCTAAGCTTTCAAACAAATCCCGGAGGCGCGGCTTATTTTTCTCTAGAATCTCTAAATCTTTTTTATTGACATAGATAGTGATTTTCTTGTGCTGGGCAACAGCTTTTAAATTGGCAGCCACGATATCGACAATGACGTCTTCTGAAAGCTCAATTTCCCTTCCCACAATTTTTTGGGCTGCTTTTAGCGCAACGGGAATGACAAGTTGCTGCAGTTCCTTATGGACCGATTCAATTTCTTTTTCAAGATTAACAAGATGTTCGGCCCATTTGGCAAAGCCTTCTTCATAGCCTTCTTTGTGGGCTTTTTCTTTTATCTCTTCGCATTCCTGAGCGACTTGCATGCGATATTTTTCCGCATCTTGTTTAATGTGCTCCAGGACTTCGCCGGCCTCTAATAAAGTGGAAAAATTATCTGCAGGGATATGCTTGGTCTTAGGGGCGATGTGGATGTGGTCTCCATAAATGAGGCTAAAAAACTTTTTGCTCACAGTCTACTCGCTTTTTAGGAAATTCATAAGGTTGATGACTTGCGTTTTTAAAAATGGAGTGACCTTCGGGGAAGAGTCCGACTGATAGGTCTTTAATAGCATTTTTCCCCTGCCTATGTCTAACACATGAGCAATGTACCAGACTAGATCGGGATGCTGCCCACAGAGCGCTTTTCCCAAACGCAAAAGCCCACGGCGATGAACAATCCGCTTGAGGGTTTTGCAATCTTTCTTAGAGGGGTCAATGCCCAGCTTAGGAGCAATAATGGTTTCTTTTTGATGGAGGCAAACATTTAAGTAATAAAGCTGTTTGGATGATAGGCAGCTATAAATGTTTTTTAAATGGTTTTTGTTGACAATGTGGCGCACCTCGGAAGCCAAATCATGCAGTCCTAATAAATCAATCAGCAAGATCAGCTTGTTTTTGTCCCATTTGGCCAAAGGAGAAAATTCGGCCTCTGGCAAATACTCCAAAGGAAGGTGCTCATCCGCCTTCAATAGGGTGTATAGCTGATTGATGATAAAGGTGCGGACGGGGTCTGCTACACTGACAAGCGGAGGAGAAGCGGTTAAGCCCGACACTTGCTCAGCCGTTAAAGCCGCTGTGACAAGGGGATGCAGCCGCTCGGGAAATTGCTCCAGCAGAGGCTGGATCCAAGAATAATGCATGCGTTCGAATAGCTTATGAGGCTGATAAAGAAGAGGGGCAAGGTCGGAAGAAAGAATATCTTGACTAAGCGCGACTCGCCTGTCTTCTTCTGGAAGAAATTTCAATAGCGTTTCGCCCGCTTTGGGATTGTAGCGATTGATGAAGACTTTGAACATCATCCAGCCTCTTTTATCCATAACTTTCCTCTTCTTAAATAGGCTGTAGACAATTAAGTCTCATCAATTCCCTTATTAGCCGTATCGCTATCTTCACCTGCAGCCGGCTTAACCTCCTCTTTAGGCGCAGCTTCCACTTCTTTGGAAGCCGCAGCTCCTACATTCTCCGGATGGATGGGATGGAAAGAGAACAATTGCTTAATTCCTCCTGCTTGCTTAAGAATGGGGAGAAACTTCCAAAGCAGCCAAGTTAACGCTAGTAAGAGAATAACAAGAGAAAGGGTAAAAGAAAAGAAGATGATGCGAAAACGGGTAAGGGATTCCTTCGCTATAATGAGGGACCATACATTCACATACTGTTTTTCCTCTTCTGAAAGAGGCATGGATAGCCCTAACGTATCGCCATAGCGTGCTCGATCTCCAATCACTGTCACGTTGTCATAATCCAATCCATTAATACTGCCTGCCACAAGACGCTTAATGCGGGTCACTAAGTGGGCATTGGGATCGTCCAGAATTCCATTATGCTTGACATAGACAGAGGCTGTAATTTTTTGCTTGTTTGCACCTGGATTGAGAGGATCTTCTTCGGGAAAAGAAATTTGCACGTCGGCATCCAAAATGCCGTCAATTTTTCGAATCGTGCTGGCAATTTGTTCGGCCAATCCGGCTTGATAGCGGACTTTTTCTTGCATTCCCGATGGAACAAGGGAGGTGTTCGCAAAAATGCCTAATAAGCTTTGCCCTTTTCGACGGGGAAGCCCAACCTGATTTAACAGCGCCATGGCTTCATTGGCTTGAGAGGCTTCTACACTAATATTCCATAAAACTGCTTTTCCTCCGCCGCCTGCATCACCGCCTGCTGCTTGAACCTTAACGGCATCGATGTTTTTTGTGGCGAGATAAACCAGAATTTCATTGGCCTCTTTTTCATCCAAGCCGTTGACAATGATCTTGCGCGATTCGCATCCCGTCAATAAGCCCATGATGACAAACAATGTCATGAATTGATAAAGAATGCGCAAGAAGCGATTGCCGGCTACAATCAAGTCTTTTCTCATAGTTTGCTCTGAATTAAGTTCTTTATTTATGATTCTCGATGCTAGCAGAACGTCGAATTTTGCTATAGTTCTTATTTGAGGTCATAAAAAATGATTTTTTATTTTATAATTTGAAGCCTATCCATGGATTTATTAGAAATAAAAGCTTAGAATTTTTGCTTTTATTTTTCTTATACATTTAAAATGAGAGGCTTTATGGCGTTGACCCGTTTTCCAGAAGGAAGCTTGCGCGAGCTGATTCATATCGCTTTTCCTCTTATGCTGTCTTCCTTATCCGTCATGTCTATGGTCTTCGTCGACCGTCTTTTTTTAGCGCGCTATTCCTTGGAAGCCTTTAACGCTGTCGCCAATGCCATGACACTAGGATGGGCTTATGTCTATGGATGGATGGTTTTGGCAAGCATTGCCGAGGTGTTTGTGGCTCAATACAATGGAGCCGAATGCAAAAAACGGTTAGGCGAACCTGTCTGGCAAATGATTTGGCTAAGCCTATTTTCTGCTCTTTTCTTTATTCCCTTAAGCCTCTACGGCGGAGATTGGTTTTATGGAGCGGGGACTGCCCATCAACTAGAGAAAGAGTACTTCAGTTGGATGATGCTGTTTGGCCCAAGCTTTGCCCTTTATGGGGCTTTATGCGGTTTTTTCATCGGACAAGGCAAAACTCGGTTGATTACAGGACTGGCCATCGGAGCCAATCTCGTCAATGCCGGACTCGACTATCTGTTAATTTTTGGAATGGGAGATTTCTTGCCTCCTATGGGAGTCAAAGGCGCTGCGATTGCCACAAGCGGAAGTTCGATCTTCCAAGCCCTTGTTTTAGCGGCCGTTTTCCTCAATTTTTCGAATCGGTCCACTTATGGCACTAATTGCTATGCCTTGCAAGCCAAAGCTTTTTGGCAATGCGTACGCATCGGTTTTCCGGGAGCCCTCTTTATTGTCATTGAATTATTGGGATGGGCCTCTTTTTATTATATGATGACCTTGGTCAGCGAGCGCCATATCACCATTGCGGGCATTTCCCAAAGCATTGTCATTCTATTATTCTTTTTTGCAGAAGGCATCAGTAAGGCGGCAGGAGCCTTGACCGGCAATTTGATTGGCGCGCGAAAAATCCATTTGATCAAACAGGTCATTTTATCTGGCATCAGACTGCATGGTCTGTTCTTTTTGGCTCTTCTTGGCCTGTTTATGCTATTTTCCCATCGCCTTGCTTCCGATTTTTTGCCGGACGCCTCTTCGGTTACTTTGCATTCTTTAGAAGAGAGTCTGAAAATCTGCCTGTTCTATATTTGCTTTTATCTCTTATTTGAAGGCATCCGGCTTTTATTCTCCGGCGTACTGACCGCTGCCGGAGATACAGTCTTTCTCATGATAGCCGGTTCCTTATCTGTTTGGGTTTTCCTTGTCCTACCTACGTATTTTTTAATTGTAGAAAAGAAAGGCACAATTGAATCAGCCTCTTTAATTTGCCTTTTTTACAGTCTCACAGCCGGCTTATTATATGGATGGCGCCTTAAGCATATCAGCTGGAAGGCCCTTTCTTTGATTGCCCCTCAACGCTCATCTTAAAATCTATTAGGCCCCTAAAAAGGAGTTCTCAAAACTGCTAATGGCCTAGATTCAAGTTCTTTTCCCCTAGGAGACCTTTCGCTCCCTAGGGAAAAGAACTCCAAACTCTGGTTAATAACCATTTAATTTCTCATTTAAAAAGCATTTACTAGAGAAATTTATTGATTGAATGAAAATCAAGCTTATATTAAATTTTACTATTAAAAAATTTATAATTATTTTATAATACTTTAAAACAAAACAAATGGATTTATTTTAAAATAGTTTTAAAAATAATGAGTTTTAAAACAAGGATGAGAGAATGGACTTAGTCAATTTGATGAATGATAATCAAAAGTGTTTGATGATTAGTAATTCGTGTGGCGGAGGTCATGTTCAAGCTGCCGATAAACTTAACAAACTTATTGCGAAAAGAAATCAATTAAATGGAACAGACCAAAGAATTACTACTGTTACAAAAGATATTTTAAAGGATGTCTTAGGCGATTGGCTTGGTGGCTATTTAGTAGATATTTGGAATCAAAATCAAAAGAAAGAAGATATTGATGGACTTAATCGCCCACTGACGTATCACTATTTTGGCGATCTTGCCATGGCTCTGCCAACCTTTGTAAAAACACTTTACTGGTTGCGCAAGCATGATGTTGAGACAGTTCTTAATTTGCAGCCTGTTGCCAATCCAGCGATTGTAGCAGCCGTCCGCGTAACTAATTTTGTTAACCGTGTTTTCCGTTTAGGCAAGCCGCCCATTAAAGTGTCTGTTGTCATGACAGAGCTGCCCGGGCCTCGCACGGAGAACTTTTACAATGCAGTTAAGAGAATGAGTGCGAATGATCGCAAGGTCTGCACGTTAATTACCACAAATTCTCCTTTGCTGGACTATAAAGGCCAGACAGAAGAGGAGTTTTGGAAGCGTCATACAGGCATGTCTTTGGCAAGAGGAGAAATTAAGTATGATGAAGCTCCTATTCGATCGACTTTTATCGAGCAGCAGGCTAAAAACGAAAGAGGGGAAAAGATTAATCAGCTTCAAGTAAAGGCTTCTGAAGAAGAATTGACTTTAATTAAGAAGAGCACGGGAGAAGATAAATTAACGACTAAAGAAACAGAGCAGGGTTCGGTTATAGAATTTGATTTAAAAGAAAATGAAAAGGTTTTTGCTCTCATGTTGGGCAGCCAAACATCTATTCAGTCGACATTAGATTATGTAAAAAATACGATTGAATGGGCTAAAAAATCCGATTCAAAAGAGCCTATTCGTTTCTTTGCCTTCTGTGGAAAGCATGTGCCGGGTTCTAATTCTCTGATGAAGCAAGTGGCCGATCTAGTAGAGGCGGAAAGGCAAAAAGCCGATTATCCGCAAAACTTAGCTGTTGTTCCTCTTGCTTTCCAATCGGATCAGCAAATCGCTCCTATGATGGCAAGAGCGAATGCAACGATTACTCGCTCCGGTGGAATCACTGCGATGGAACTTAACGCTGTTGCGCAAGGCAACGTCTTCATTCACCTTATCGAAGATGCAAAAGATAAGAGAAAAGGTCTGTCTTTAGAGCAGATCGTTGAACAAGGTAGGGGAATGCCTTACTGGGAAGGCGGCAATTATCACTATCTGAAAGACAGAAAGGGTGCCAAGTTAATTACGCCGCGCGCAGCCGAAGACATTTTCAATCAAGCATTTGCTACCTCTACTAATCAATCTGCAGCAGCTGCATAATCACTGTAAAATAGAGGGTTTCTATGGGCTGATTTCTTAGGAAATCGGCCCTTTTTTTTAACAAGACTTCGCCTTTTAAAGGCTGAATTTAATCGCCTTTAACTCATCTTTCAATGAATTTATCTTTGAAAATCGTTCATTCACTCGGCTATTTCCTGATAAACCTTGACATTTGAAGTAAAATCTCTCATTTCAGCTCTTAAAAAGTTAAATTCCGGCCTTTTTTCCTATCTTTTCTCTGAAAAATAGAAGATGAGGACGCGAGAGCAAGGAACGAGACTTCTCAAGACGGCTCATTTTTTCGCCGAGTTTTATGCATCTTTGCTGTTAGATCCTCTTTTTTCTTCTAGGCGAGTTCTTTTCAAGTCACTTTTGTCTATTTGCGACATGCCTTAGGAACGATAGCTTAAAGGGAGGTTCGGAGAGGGATAAAGGGGGCGATGGACAAAGGAAATTGGCCGGTCAGAATTTTTATCCACCCGTCTGAAAAGAAAAGAGGCTAGCTTGCGCTAGCCTCTGAACCAAAAAGAAATTCTCAATCAGCAAAGGATTAAGCTTTAATCTTGATGTCTACTCCGGCTGGGAGAGTCAACGTTTTTAAAGCATCGATTGTTTTGCTGGTTGGATTGAGAATGTCAATGAGTCGACGGTGAGTGCGGATCTCAAATTGTTCGCGTGATTTGCGGTCAATGTTGGGGGAGCGCAACACAGTAAACTTTTCACAGCTTGTGGGAAGCGGAATTGGGCCAGCAATGGCGGCACCTGTTCTTTTGGCTGTCTCCACGATATCAGCTGTTGAACGATCAAGCAGACGTTGATCATATCCTTTCAGCCTGATGCGGATCTTTTGTCTCGCTGATCTAGGCTGCTTTTCTTGTTTTGCCATAATAACCTTTACAACTCTTACTTCTTAATGATTTCTTCCTGAATTTTCGCTGGAACACGCTCAAAGTGGCTAGGTTCCATCACATAGGTAGCGCGCCCAGAAGAGAGCGAACGTAGTAGCGTCGAATAACCGAACATTTCACTCAAAGGAACTTCGGCGTGAATGATCACAGCCCCTTTATGGTTTTCCTGTCCGACAATCTGACCGCGGCGGCGGTTCAAGTCACCGATCACGTCACCCATATGCGCTTCTGGCGTGGTGACGTCCACTTTCATGATTGGTTCAAGGATGACCGGTTTGCATTTGCGCGCAGCTTCTTTGATTGCCATCGCACCGCAAATCTTAAACGCCATTTCGCTTGAGTCAACGTCGTGGTAAGATCCGAATACGATATCAACGCAGACATCGACCAGGTTGTAGCCGGCGAGAACGCCTGTTGCCAAGCCTTCTTCGATACCCTTGATTGTAGGTTGGATGTATTCTCTTGGAATCACACCGCCGACAATCTTGCTGACAACCTCGTTGCCTTTGCCTTTTTCGTTTGGTCGGACTTCAAGTTCCACGTGGGCGTACTGACCGCGACCGCCTGACTGCTTGACAAACTTCGTTTGGCTGCCGCCTGGGACGGTAATGGTTTCTTTGTATGCCACTTGAGGCTTGCCAACGTTGGCTTCTACGTTGAATTCACGCTTCATGCGGTCATGCAGGATTTCCAGGTGGAGCTCACCCATTCCGGCAATGATCGTCTGCCCTGTTTCTTCGTTTGTAGAAACGCGGAAAGTCGGATCTTCAACGGATAAAGCGGAAAGCGCCATGGCCAGCTTTTCGCGATCGCCTTTAGACTTCGGCTCGATCGCCATCGAAATCACAGGTTCTGGGAATTCCATTTTCTCCAAGAGGATTGGTCTCTTAGGTGAGCACAGGGTATCGCCCGTCGTCGCCTTCTTCAGACCGATACAAGCAGCAATATCGCCTGTATGGAATTCGTCTTTCTCTTCACGCTTGTTAGCGTGCATTTCCAGCAAGCGGGATACACGTTCTTCTTCGCCCTTTGTTGTATTGAGCAAAGCTGTTCCCTTTGTCAGCGTTCCGCTGTAAATACGGATATAAGTCAGACGGCCCACATAAGGGTCTGTCATGATCTTGAACGCCAAAGCAGCTAAAGGTTGATCATCTTCTGGTGTCAAAATGATTTCTTCGTCTGTATTGAGGTCGTGGGCTTTGATGTTTCCACGATCTAATGGAGAAGGCATCCATTTAACAACCGCATCCAACAATTGTTGAACGCCTTTATTTTTGAAGGCCGATCCACACAAGACAGGATTGAATTTATTGCGGCAAACCCCTTTACGGATAGCAGCATTAATTTCTTCTTCTGTCAAAGAGTCTGGATTTTCCAAGACTTTTTGCATGAATTCTTCGTCTTCTTCATCGATAGTGGCCAACTCTTCTAAAAGCTCGGCGCGCATCTTCTGGCACTTTTCAACGAGGTCGGCCGGAATATCTGTTTCATCCCAGTCAGCACCCAATGTTTCATCGTGGAAGAGGTAAGCGCGCATCGTAACGAGATCGACCATGCCTTTGAAATCAGCTTCTGCGCCGATTGGGCATTGAACAGGAATCGCGTTGGCGTGCAGCTTGTCGCGCATGGTTTTGATGGCGTCGAAGAAATCGGCTCCCATACGGTCCATTTTGTTGACAAATGCGATACGAGGAACGCCGTATTTGTCGGCTTGGCGCCAAACAGTCTCAGACTGAGGCTCGACACCGGAAACGGAACAGAAAAGAGCAACGGATCCATCGAGAACGCGCAGAGAACGCTCAACTTCGATAGTGAAGTCAACGTGGCCTGGAGTATCGATAATGTTGATTTTTGCGCCTTTCCAAAATACGGTTGTAGCCGCAGAAGTAATGGTGATGCCGCGTTCTTGTTCTTGAGGCATCCAGTCCATAGTGGCAGCGCCTTCATGCACTTCACCGATTTTATGGGAACGTCCGCTATAATAGAGGATACGCTCTGTCGTTGTCGTCTTACCGGCATCGATGTGGGCCATGATACCAATATTACGCACGTTTTTAAGATGCTCATTAGCAGGTCTTGCCATGATTTTTCCTCCTTATTACCACTTATAGTGGGCGTAGGCTTTATTCGCTTCCGCCATGCGGTGAGTATCGTCTTTTTTCTTGATCGTCGTTCCCTGATTGTTGTAGCAATCGGTCAGCTCAGATGCCAATGCATCTTCCATTGAACGGCCAGCTTTCCCTCTAGAGTGGGCAATGATCCAGCGCATAGCCATAGAAGCGCGTCGGTTTGCTGGAATTTCAATAGGCACTTGATAGGTTGCACCCCCAATACGGCGGGATTTGACTTCCAAAGAAGGCTTAGCATTTTCTAAGGCTTGTTCGAAAGCTTCGAGAGGATTCTCTGCTTTGATCCTCTTAGCAAATTTTTCAATGGCATTGTAGACAATGCGGCGGGCTGTCGATTTCTTTCCGCTCAGCATGACTTTATTGATAAATTTTGATAAGACTGTACTTCCGTATAACGGATCTGGTTCAGTCGGGCGTTTTTCTGCACTGTGTCTTCTTGACATGATTTCCTCAAAAACGAGTAATTAAATCTAATTGGATAATAGAAGATCTCAATGATTCACCTGGAATCAGGGAGTAAGGCTCCCTTAACACCTGTGCGTGATTGGCGCTTCCAAATTAAAACGCAAATCGCGAACCAGGATACTCATTGATGGAGTATCCTAGTGTTACTTCTTAGGACGTTTAGCCCCGTATTTAGATCTTCCTTGCTTACGGTCCTTAACGGCCGCACAATCTAATGTTCCGCGAACGATGTGATAACGCACACCAGGCAAGTCCTTCACACGACCGCCCCTTACAAGAACGATACTGTGTTCTTGGAGGTTATGGCCTTCTCCGCCAATGTAGGCGATCACTTCTTGGCCAGTAGAAAGACGAACCCAGGCTACTTTACGCAAAGCTGAGTTTGGCTTCTTTGGCGTCTTTGTTTTTACTTGCAAGCAGACTCCGCGACGCTGAGGACACTTCTGCAGCGCTGGCGATTTGCTTCTTCGCTTTTTCGGAGCACGTGGCTGGCGAACGAGCTGTTGAATAGTCGGCATGTTTGCCTTCTCCTTATAAGGGTTTAAATACAAATCTTCCCTTTAAAATCAAACACCTAAAAGGGAAGATACCTGCCTAGTATAGGCAAATGAAAGATTTTTGACAAAGAAGAATTGGAAATAAAGAGAATCTTTTTACTGCGCGTATATTTAATATTATAATTACTGTTATTTAATTATCTACACTTTTTTTATTTACTGTTTGAATGCTCTAGTTTATATTGCGATACTTTCAATTTATTAACGGGATCTTATGGGAATAGAGGTATTGCGAGGCGTTTGCATCGGTTATGGGGCCGCTCAATATAAGCAGGCAGAAGACAGCGCCCTTGTGGGAGTTAATCGATTCTTGACTGTAGCTGCTCAAGCTGCGTCGGTTGCCAATGCAGTTTATATTGCTCAATTAGCTTTGCAAACCACTTCTTTGGCTGCTTATGGCCACTTTTCTTTAGGTGTCCGAGTTGTTCTTTATCTGACCCCGGTTATAACGAATATCGCTTGCGCCAAGCTAAAGATGGGCGATCATCCGCTTCTTAAGCGATCTCTTATTATCCTTAATACCCATATTGGAAGTGTATGCCAAGTTGCGGTCGCCGTCTCTGCGGTCACGCTTATTGTTTTTGGCCAGCCCCTATTGGGCGGGGTGTCCCTAGCCTTTATCATTGCCGGATTCGTCCAACGCCGCTGCTGGTTGCCATTGGCGATCAGCAATGGAATCAATATGTGTGGATTCGTTGGGATTAATACCGCCCGGCTTGTATTGGGAGAATCCCTTCTTTCCCAAGCCGCTGCCATTTGCGAAATTGCCAATTTTGTTTATGCAAAAATTGCTCGGTTAAGAGGGCCGGCTGCCGAGCCGGCTGCTGCCGAAGCGACTTCTCTGCCCATTAACCAGGCGCCGGATTCCCTTTGGCTTAGAGTCGATCAGAGGCATTTGGTAAAAGGGGCTTCTCTTCCCCCCTCTCCGGAGGTCAATTTGCAAACGCTTAAAACCAATTATAGCCGCTTTAATTTGCAGGATCCCGTTTATTTGAATAGGCTCAAGCAAATGGTGCGAGCCGATGAGCATTGGCAAGAATTCTTTGCCGATAAGGGGAGTGATGCCGAACTGATCGCTTATGTCCATACAGGGCTGGACCGGTTTGTAGAAAATGTCTCTAATCGGACCATCCGATCGGGAGAAATCAATGATTACCGCTCTTTGCAGTCCCGGGCCAAACATATTGCTCACCAGCTTCCTTCCAAGTCCGATGAAGATCAGTTTATCAATACCATCCGCCTGGCCTTGGCCTCTTATTACTGTCCGGCCGGATATTTGGAAAAAGTGCGTGCTGTTTACTATACCGTTTGCGATTCTTTTTCCGATGATTCTCTTGGCTCGCGCCTAGACCAGGTACTGGACCAGTCCCGTCGTTATCTATTTCAAGTTTTTTTACATGATTTGTGGGCGAATAATCCCATGCGGCATCTGACCGATCCGGAAGATAACCATATTTACAATGAGTTCGTCAATTTGTTGGGGGAATCTTTTCATCTATCCGAAGTCGAAGATGCCGAGCAAGATGCGCTGTCCTATATCGATGTCTTGACTAAAAAAATGTGGATGCTTCTCTATCGGCCACTTATCAAGCCTTTTATTGAGGCCTATGACACAAGTTATATTATCACAAATACGGAAGAGGCGCTTGCCAATGGGCAGCTGCCTTACGATTTAATGGACAGATGGTTTATTGACGAGTATGTGCAGGTCTTGCGCTCTAAATGCATCCAGCAGGTCAATGAATCGGAAAGAGACTATAATCAGCGCTTAATCGATGAAGCGACAGGGTGGGTGCATGATCATATTTATGATATCATGACTGGAAAAGTAGAAGAGCGCTATATAGGCTATTTCCTCACTAAAATGAAAGTCTTGAAAGTAGATGATCGCTATTTCGCTCAAGAGGCCTAGTTGCTTAGACTGGAAAGAAAGAGCCCATATTGGACCAATAGAGCCCTCTATTTCAGGCCTTTCTAGGAACAGGTCTTTGGCTATCCATCGCTTAATCCTGCAATAGCTAGAGCTTTCCCTTTAATTCGTGTAGGTCCTTTAAGCCAAAGTGCTTTAAGAATTCTTTTGTTGTCCCATAAAGCGTTGGTCTTCCCGGCGCTTCTAGCTTTCCCACTGGTTCAACGAGCTGGCGCTCTAGAAGTTGCATCAATGTACCGGAAGAATCTACACCGCGGATGGCGTCAATTTGAGGGCGCGTAATGGGCTGGCGGTAAGCGATAATGGCTAGTACCTCTGTTGCGGCATGCGATAGCTTTTCTCCCCGGCGCTGGCGATGCAAGAGCTCCAAATAAGGGGCATATTCTTCATGGGTGCGAAGAACATAGCCTTGGGCAATTTCTTCTAGTTTGAAAGATCGCTGTTGGGCAATGTATTCTTGCTTGAGGGAGTCGAGCAGCTGGCGCAATTGGCGTGGGCGCAAAGGAAAAATAGTGTCGGTGATTTCGCGCATCTTGGCAAGAGGCAAAGGATCGGGACATGTAAACAACAGGGCTTCCATGACTTTTTTAATGTGTTGCTGGATATGCTGGTCTATCTGCGCCTCTTCTTCAGTCTCTATTTCTTGGTCTGCATGCCCTTCGCTTGCTTCCTTTTCGGTCAAAATTGTTGCCAGGTTTTTGGCTTCCAGCTCGGAAAGAGGCGGCTTTTTTTCTTCTGCGGAAACTGTTAACTCTATTGAAGCGGGAAGCGGAGGGGACGCCTTCTCCGCAAAAGAGGCTTCAATGACTTCTATTTCACTTTGAAAAAAATTAAGTTCCTTAGTCATGCGGATCCTTGTTGTTTAGCAAATAGGACGAGCTGTGAGGAATCCAAGTGTTTTCCTACGCCGATCAGGCCCATTTTCATCAGTTCCAATACAGCCAGAAATGTGACAATCATTTCCAGGCGAGGCCTCTCAAGGGTAAATAATGCTTCGAATGGCCATATCTCTTGCTGTTCCAATAATTGGCGGATCAAGCGGATCTTATCGCTGACGCGCCAGTTTTCTTCTTGAATGAAGCCTTTGGCTTGAGAGGCGCGGCTCATCATATCTTTAAATAAGGAAGCGAGTTCTGCCAAAGAGACATGGTCGATTCCCATGGGTTTTTTCCATTCGACAGGGGAAGCGCCTCGAAAATAACACGCCTGTTGCTGCTCTTGGCGGACAGCTAGCTCTTTTGCCGCTTGTTTGAAACGGCAATAATCGATCAAATGATGGATAATTTCAAAATGCGGATCTTCTTCCAGCTCTTCGCCCTCGCTTACCACGTCTTGTTGAGGAAGAAGCATTTTGCTCTTTAGCCAAACCAGGTAGGCGACCGTTCCGACAAATTCTGCCCCCCTCTCCAAATAATGCGCTTGCCATTCACTGAGTTTTTGCAAAAATTGTTGGGTTAACTCTTGTATGGGAATGTCGCAGATCTCCATCTCGTCTTTTTGAATAAGATAAAGAAGAAAATCGAGCGGGCCTTCAAAGTTATTTAAAGCAAAGTGATCGTGTTTTTGAATCATGGATGAAATAAAGTGTTAAACAGTCTCTCTAGAGAAAGCTATTTTTGGCAAGTCTCCGAATAGATAAATTACCTGATTTGGAATTCTTATGCTACTGATGATTAAGACAATTCTCTGAATTGCGATTTGCTTGAATTCGAGATTCTTTTCTCTCAATAGCCTGCCAATCAATTAGAAAAGGAATCCTATGCAAATTCTCTTCTCCTATTGCCTCGTAGGAAGAAAATAACCTCAAATAAAGGAAAAGAAGAAGAGAGGGAAGGAAAATTTTTTTAGATTTCTTTCTAGAAGGTCTAATTGTAAAAAAGGATTGTCGTTTTAATTATCAAAGACTATTTTTACTGTTTTTACGACCAAGCAAGAGGATATATGAAAAAGTGGTGGATGACGCTGTGCCTATGCATGTTGAGCTATGTCTCCTCTCTGTGCGCGCACGAACAGGACCTTTTAAAGTCGACGGATATCAATCGCATCATGCAGCAAATTCTGAGCCAGCATGTAGACAAAAAAGCAATCACGGGAGACATCCTTGAGCATGCTCTTGTTACCTACCTCGAACAGTTCGATCCGCATAAAATTTATTTATTGGACTCTGAAGTGGAGCCTTATAGGCATTTGCCCCAGGATCAACTTGCCAAATTCACCGAGCAGTACAAGCAAAATGATTTTTCCATATTCAAGCAGCTGGATCAAGTAATCAAGACGGCTATTTTACGCTCCAGGCGCATTAGGCAAGGAATCGAAAAGCAAGAAAAGGATAGCCTTTTCCATCAGCCGGCTATCAAAGAAGAAGACGAGCTAGCCAGAAATGAGTCTTTTGCGCCGTCCGAGCAAGACTTGAAAAAGCGCATTTTGTTCAATTTGGAAATCTATATCGACATGCAAAAGCGCCGCTATGGCGAAACGCCCACTTTACAGCAAAGAGATCAAGTTTTGCGCACGTATGAAACGCAACTGCGGGATTTTGAAAATCCTTATTTATATCAAAATGATAGCGGGGTGCCCCTTCCGGTTGCAGAACAAGAAAATTTGTTTGCCATTCACGTGTTAAAAGCCTTAGCGAGCAGCCTGGATTCGCATACATCCTTTTATCAAGCCAATGAAGCCTACGATATGCGCGTGCGGCTGCAAAAGGAATTTCAAGGAGTTGGATTGGTTCTTAAGGATTTAGGTAATGAAATTCAAGTCTCCCGTCTGTTGGAGGGAGGACCCGCAGCCAAAAGCGGACTGATTCAACCTGGAGATTTTTTGCTAGAAGTCAATGGCAAAGCAGTGGCCGATCATCCCTTTGAAAAGGTCATGGAAATGCTCCACAACGAGAAAAATCCGCAAGTTAACCTTGTCTTTAAGCGCAAAGCGGCAAATGGGCAACCAGAAAAAATTTTTACCGTCGTCCTCAAGCGTGCAGAAATTATTCTCAATAACGATCGCGTGGACGTCAAATCAGTTCCATTTGGCAATGGCATTATTGGAGAAATCACTTTGCACTCTTTTTATCAAGGCGATGGAGTCTCAAGTGAAAAAGATGTGCGGGACGCGATCGAGAAATTGGAAAAAAAGGGAAACCTGCGCGGGCTGGTTTTAGATTTGCGAGATAATAGCGGGGGCTTTCTCTCGCAGGCTATTAAGGTCGCCGGCCTCTTTATTACTAACGGAGTCATTGTCATTTCTAAGTATTCTAGCGGTGAGGAGCGTTTTTATCGCGATGTAGATGGAAAGAAATCTTATGATGGGCCTCTTGTCGTCCTAACATCTAAGGCTACGGCATCGGCAGCCGAAATTGTCGCCCAAGCTTTGCAAGATTATGGCGTTGCCCTCATCGTCGGGGATGCGCACACGTATGGCAAGGGAACGATCCAAACGCAGACCATTACCGACAATCAAAGCACGTCCTATTTTAAAGTGACAGTGGGTAAGTATTATACGGTTTCGGGTAAAACACCGCAAAAACAAGGGGTGAAAGCCGATATCGTCGTTCCCGGCCATTGGAATAAAGAGGAAATTGGAGAAATTTATTCCGGAGACGATGTGGAAGCCGATAAAATTCCGCCGGCTTACAACGACGATCTGGAAGATGTTTCGCCAGAAGTCAAATCTTGGTATTTAAAATATTATACCCCCACTGTCCAGCACCGCTCCCTCGTTTGGCGCAATCTTTTGCCGACTCTTCGCAAAAACAGCGAATATCGCATTGCCCACAACAAGAATTACCAACTCTTTTTGACAGGCAAGGTACCGGATGAAGCAACAGATGAAGAAGAAGAGCTGTTGTCAGGGACCAAGCCCAAAACATATGGAGTGGACGATATGCAAATGCAAGAAGCGGTCAATATTGTCAAAGATATGATCCTGCTCCATTCTATAGGAAAAAAATAGAAAAAAGCCCTTTTATTTCGCTATAAAAGGGCTTGTTTTTTTATAAATCGTCGCTTTTGTTATTTTGTCTGTATTTTATTGATTTTAAGTTTCTTAAGATGTGCTTAAGCCGGTTAAAATGACTTTAAAATGGAGAGGAAAAAGAAAAAGGATTGCATAAAAAGTCCGCTTTTCCTATTGTACTCTCTTTAAGTTTGGCCAGATAGCTCAGTCGGTAGAGCAGAGGACTGAAAATCCTTGTGTCGCTGGTTCGATTCCAGTTCTGGCCATCTTTCTTTTGCTCTTTCCTATCCTTGCCCCATTCCTTTTGTTCCAGCGTTTATTATTGATCAGTCATCTTTGTAAGGAAATGAGAGAAAACGAGAAAGTGAGAGAAGTCTCATTTTATGATTGATTTCAAAGCAAGCTTAGGATAAACTTTGTTTTTCTATTGATTTTTTAAACATCAAATTGACTGATTATTATTTGTTAAGAGGTTTACAATGTACGCCATTATTAAAACAGGTGGAAAGCAGTATACTGTCAAAGAAGGCGACATCATTGATGTTGAGCTGCTTAATACCGATCCAGGCGCTCAAGTTGAATTCAGCGATGTCTTATTTGCTAACGACGGTTCAAAGACTCAGATTGGTTCGCCTGCGATTGCCAACTTTCTCGTTTATGGAGAAGTGTTGGAAATTGTAAAGGGAGAAAAGGTAAAAGGCTTGAAATACAAAGCTAGCCACAACCAACGCCGTACCTGGGGCCATCGCCAAAAGTATGCTCGCGTTAAAATAACTGGAATTGGAAGCCAACGTCAAGGTAAGGGAGGAAAGCATGGCGCATAAGAAAGGTCAGGGTTCAACCCGTAACGGTCGCGATTCCCATTCAAAGCGTCTCGGCGTGAAAGTGGGATCTGGAGAAGTGGTCAGAGCAGGAAGCATCCTCGTTAGACAGCGTGGAACAAAGTGGCATCCTGCCAAGAATGTTGGTCGTGGAACAGATGATACGCTTTTTGCACTTGCTGATGGAGTTGTTTCTTTCCGCAAGTCCAATAAGACTTATGTCTCTATTGAAACAGGCGCTTAATTCTTTTCCCACTCTTTATGGTCTTGAACTCGGCTGAGGCTGGTTCAAGGCCCTTCTTTTTTTCCTTCATCTTTCATTAGTTTTTAGCTCTAGCGAGGATTATGTTTATTGATCGCGTAGTCATTGAATTTGTGGCCGGCAAAGGCGGCAATGGTGTTGTTGCCTGGCGGCGTGAAAAGTTTATTCCCAAAGGCGGTCCCTCGGGCGGCAATGGAGGAAAGGGAGGATCTGTTATCCTGGAAGCTGATGCACAAATTGTTTCGCTCGATTGGTTTCGCCATCGCCGTTTGATTAAAGCGCATAACGGAGGCGACGGGGGCGGAAATTGCCAACAGGGGCGGAATGGACAAGATCTCATCTTAAAAGTTCCGTGCGGGACCTTGGTCAAAGATTCCAAAACGGGAGAAATCCTGCATGACTTTGTCAATGATAAAGAGCGCTTTATCTTATGTAAGGGAGGAAGAGGAGGCCGGGGTAACGACAGCTTTAAAACGCCTACAAACCGCGCTCCCAACACCTGTACATCGGGCACACTAGGTGAAGTCAAGCACATTGAATTGGAGTTAAAACTCATTGCCGATGTCGGCTTAGTCGGCTTCCCCAATGCGGGCAAATCGACTTTGATTTCTTCTCTGGCCGGCTTGCGCGTAAAAGTGGCCGCTTATCCCTTTACGACTTTGCAGCCTAATCTAGGATTCATTGAGTTGGGCAACTATCAGCGCATTTATATAGCGGATATTCCGGGTATCATTGAAGGGGCAAGCCACAATCGCGGTCTTGGATTGGAATTTTTACGCCATATCGAGCGCACGAAGCTTTTGATCTTTATCTTGGATGCATCCGGAATTGATGGACGCACACCTACTCATGACTTCCGCGTTTTACGCGAAGAAATCGGCGCTTATAATCCTGAATTACTGGAAAGGCCTTATTTAGTGGCGTTAAATAAGATTGATGCGGAAGAAGCCCCGGCCTTGATGGAAGAATTCTGCCGCACCTATGAAATTCCTCCGCATGCGCTCTTCAAAATTTCGGCAGCCTATGGCGATGGCCTGCAAGCGCTTGTGGAAGAGATGGCTCGTCGCTTGCAAGCGCCGCAAGAAGAGGCGTATTAATGCAAAGAGAAAGGATAGAGCGCTGCCGGAAGCCCTTTCTCTTATCCGGCTGAAGCTCGCTCGCTAAGTCCAGAATGGCAAGTGGGCCATTCAAATAAGAGCGAGAAATTAGCGGCAAACTTTTCCACTTCGGGCTCGCACATGACTTCAATCCAAGGAACGAGGCCGGTTTTCCAAGGAGGGCTTTCTTCTTCCTTTAATGCTAAAATGGATCGAATAAACGTTTCGGCAATGCTGGGATCTCCCAGATCCCACGGCTTAGCTTGGCAAATCCACCAAAAGATTTGACCAAGATAAGCGAGGCGTTCATCAGACGTTTGAGCGGCTAGAGATTTTGGATAAAGATCCTCTTTGATAAAGTTCAGAATGCGATTAATTTTATCCGCTGAAGTATGAATAATTTCGCCATAGATAGGCTGGCCGTTAAAGCAGGAATCAAGAGAAAGGGGCTTATCGTAAAGGAAGGCGTAAGAAAGCGTGATGCGCTCTCCTCTTAATTTCTCTTCATAGCAATAGCCTTGTCCTCTCATTCCCCTTCTTGATAGGACCGCCGCATCTGCCCTTAGGTTTGCCCATTCTTGTCGAGCGAGCAGCTTTTTTAAGCGAAAGGCAAGTTCCTTATAATCTTCTACACATATTGTTATGTAAGGGCGGTCTGGTTTGGTTCTGAAGCACCCGACAACATGTGGCCTTGGATGATTCAATTGGTAAGCAATTAACTGGCGCCGGCGAGCGAGAAAGCTGAGTAATGCATCAAAGTTCCATTTTTCATTCTTTAAGCCTGATGCGGCAATCTGAATGGTATGATGCATGTGCCTTCCATACGCTTGTTGGTTGCATGAGCGATAAAATTTATTCCAATCGGTTTTTTTTACAACGTAATTCTGCCATTTCTCTTTTATGGCTTCCTCTTCCTCTTGTGAAATGCAAGAACTGAAAAGGAGGTTCTTTTGAAGCGCATAAAGAAAGCTTTTTTGATTTGAAAATTCTTTTAGAATATGGGAGAAGGGATGAGGATGGTCTTGGCTTTCTACAAAAGCGAAATAGTCATCCAATTTCTCGCTGGATAAATCGCATAAAATTTCGCTTTCTAATTTAATTAAGATAAAAATGATAAAATCTTTGACTTCGACATCTGAAGAAAAGCGGATCTCAATTTTTTTTCCATCCAAAGAAATTGAGAAGTCCATTCCTGTTAGGCAAACGGTTGCAAACCGATAAGCAGGGCTTAGGCCTATGAAAGGTTGCATTTCAATTAAAAGTTTTTTTTCATCAATCCGATAGGAAAAGGTAGCAGCAATAAGCATTTGGCAGCAGCGCAAGAAGCCTAAATGATTATCTAAATCTAAGGCTGCTAATTGATCGGCTGTTCGAGTGAAATAAAATAGCAAGCGCCTATTATATTCCACAGATTCCAATATAGCGGCCAGCTTGCCTCTTCTCTCTTTTGGCAAAAGAGTAGAATGAAAGATTTTTGCCGATTTGGATGCGCAAGCTTGCTTTGGATGATCTGCCTCTATTTTTTTGGCTTGTCCGCGAGGCTTAATAGAGCGCTCTTCCCTTTGATCAAGCGCAATTTGCCTAGAGGTTAAGGGAGAGATTGATTTTAATGGATTGCCTGGTTCGCCTTGAGAGTGCTCGATTTGACTGCTAGCTAAATAAGGCCATGACTGCTGATTAAGAGCGGGCTGAGGCGAAGAGGAAGAAACGCGTTGAGAGCTGGTTAAAGGATTCATTCTATTTCTCTATCTGATGTTCAAAGGCAGACATTAACTTAAATAACCTGAGTGTGGAGTTTTTTGCCCTTTGGACTGATGTGAAAGCTCTTGCAGATGAAAAATGGCAAAACGGTCCCTATTTTTTAATATTGACCGCCTTGGCACTTGTTCATCTCTGAGGCTTTAACGCAGTTGAAAGAGCAAAAAATCCAAACGCAGGTTAAATAAGCCATGGAAAATTAAAATTAAAATTAAAATTTAATCGAATGGCAGCTATCTATAAAGAATTTTATTCATTCTGCCTTAAGTAAAAAAGGCTTTAGGGATAGGCTTTTTAGAAGCCGTCTTAAAGCCACTAGCGATTAGATTTGAGTTTTTTTCCTTACCCAGCCCTTTTTTAGGGAGAAAAATAAGTTGGAATATCGACAATTGGCAATTCGATTGTAGTTTCTTATTGCCACTAAAGTAGATCGTTCTCATGCCATTCAAATAAGAGATGAAAACTGGCGGCAAACTTTTCCATTTTAGGTTCACACATGACTTCAATCCAAGGAATCAGCTCTTCTTTCCAAGGACGGCTTTCTTCTTCTTTTAAAGTTAGAATGGTTCGAATGAGCATCTCGGCAATACTGGGATCGCCCAGTCGCCAAGGCTTAGCTTGGCAAATCAACCAAAAAATTTTGCCTAGATAGACAAGGCGCTCGTCGGCAGTTGAAGCGACCAAAGCGTTGGGATAGAGATCTTCTTTGATAAATGTCAAAATGTCTTCTATGTATTCCGGAGAAGTATGAATAATCTCTCCACTCATGGGTTGCTCATCGAACATGCAGAAATGAGAAATGGATTCTTCATAAATAATAATTTGGGAAAGGGGAATGAGCCGATTATTTAACTTCTCTTCATAGCAATAGCCTTTCCCGCTGATTTCTCCAAAGTTCGAGTCTAGGCTTTCTTCCCTTCTTAAAGGAAAATTCTCTTGTTGGGAAAGCAAAGCTTTTAAGCGATTGGGAATGGCATAATATTCATTGACACAAGTCGTTATGGCTATATCCTCCTCACTATTCTTTCGGAAAGTTCCCACAAGTAAAGGATTTTTCTGATTTAACAGGTGGGCCATATATTGGCGACGGTTAGCCAAAAAACTGAGCAGAGTATCGAAGGTCCAGTGCGCCCTTTTCAAACTCGATGCAGCAAAGCCAATGGCATGGTGCATAAGACGGCCATACTCTCTTTGGTTTGAGTCACGGTAATGTCTGTTCCAATCTTTTTTTCTGACAATATAAGTTTGCCATTTCTCTTTTGCGGATTGTTCGTCTTCTTGAGAAATGAGTAGGCTGGGAAGAAGATGAAGGCGTTGAATTTCAAGAAATAATTTTCGAGAAGGAATTTCTTTGGCAACTCGGGAAAAGGGATGGACATCCTCTTGGCTTTGCATGCAAGATAGATAGTCTGCTAAATCTTTTTCTCTTAGCCCTTCCAGAGATTTGTTCTCTAGTGCTAGGAGAATATAAATCGCTAATCCCTTTATTTCTTCTTCTGAAGGAGGAGAAAAAATAATATCTTTTTCAATCAAATCGATCTGTCCATCTATTTTCTCTAGATACTCTTTAACAAATGTCTGAGGTTCCCAGTTTAAGGCTTCTGCCTGAAAGTGAATGGTTAACTTTTTTTGCAAAAAATCATAAGAAAAAAAGGCTTTAGTCAAAGACTGGCAGCAATTTAACAATTCTAGCAAGTGCTTGGTATCTAATTTACTTAATCGATTAGACGCTTTTATAAAATACGTATATTTTGTTGAATTTGTTTTTAAACGCTCTAAAAATATATTTAATTTATCCCAGCAAGAGTTTAAAAATACATCAAGTTTAAACATTCGATTTTCTTCATTTAAAGAAGGAGCTTCTAAACTAAGCTTGAATATCTTTACAGCTTGATCATTTTGTTGCTGTTCAAGTGAATGTCTATTAATTTGGGAAATACCTAATAAATAAATTTCTTCGCGGTTAGTTGAAAAAGTACAGGTTGAGCCTTCATGCGGCAGAGAGAACGCATCAGCAGACTCTCTTGACTTGTCTGTTCTGGCTGCCCAATCGCCTGTTTGATAGGCTTGATTTAGGCTATAATTGCATAAATTAATTTCATATTTCATTTTATTAATATTTTATTTTTAATAGTGATAGTTTGAAGATTATTGATTATTTTAAATTATTTTGCAAATTTAAATAAGTATAATAGATGTCTAATAATTAATAAAAAATTATATAAATAAAACAAAGTTTAAATGGTAAGAAAAAGAATAAGAGGCTGTCGTCTGATTTAGATAATTAGCAGTTCGATGATAGGCGGGATGATCTTTTATTATGAATTTAACTTGTTAAATTTAAGCCTTTTATAGAAAAAGGTTTAAATTGGCAAATTGGAGAGATTTTAAAATAAAAACTTGATGTTTATTTTTCATTCTTTTAGGGTTTCGTTAGCTACGGAAATTTCCTGGATATAAACACCTTAAAAGGAGGATTTTATGAAAATCAAGCCGTTAAAAGGCTGGTTCAGCCTTTTTTTCATTTTCTTGTCTTTGCAGTTATTTGCCTTGACAACGAAGAACGATCAAATTGTGGATTCAGCTGGAAATCCAATAGAGCTCAAAGGAGTTAACTGGTTTGGTTTCAATAATCAATCGACAATGGTGGACGGACTGTGGACAGGGCCTGACCAGCTTTCTTTAGATTTTGCAACCGTCGTTTATCGCATGCAGCTTCTGGGATTTAATGCTGTGCGCTTGCCTTTCAGTTTTCAAGATTTATTCAACCTGCCGCCACGCAACTTTACACAGAGTTGCACATTTGACAGTCAAAGCGATATTCAGGCAAGTGTAACAGATCCTTCCGTGCCAGTTGATGGCAAGACCATTCCTCCACAAGTGGCGCCTCCTCAAAGGCAAGCTGGAATGTGCAATAGCTACTTGCCCAATGATACAACCTTGAATCGCTTCTTATGGGTCGTCAATTTCTTTGCACAAAATGGTTTTTATGTCCTTATTGACAATCACTTAAGAGAAGATCAAACTGTTCTCCAAAGCCCACAGCAATGGGTGCAGGATTGGGTGAAGTTAGTGACCGCTATCTCGCAGGATCCTGTTTCTAAAGAAAAATTGATGATCGATCTGCTCAATGAGCCCGATAATTTTGGCATCCGTTGGGAAGCCTCTGGTAGCACACCTGCCTTAAAAGACCTTTATTTATCGGCTATGGATGCCATTTATGCTGTCAATCCTGACGCGCTTTTTTTCATAGAAGGAACTGGACAAGGAGGCATTGGCGCGAACTGGGGAGATGGATTTGCAACAGATCCGCAGCTTATTCAACAGAATGGATTAAGCGATCCCAATCCTTTCTTCCAAGCGCTCTTGCAGAAGCCTTATCTCAATCAAGTCGTCATTTCTCCGCACGTTTATCCGCCATCGGTGACAAATGCATCGACCAATTACTTTGGCCCTGGTTTGTGGAACCGTCTGACAGAGTCTTTTGGCTATTTAACCCAGCAGGGGTATTGCTTTGGGGGAACATGCAAGATTTTTCCGGTGGCTTTAGGAGAATTTGGTTCGCGCTTTAGCGATTCAAGAGATCTTCAAACCATGCCTGATTTAGCTGCTTATTTCAACAATACAGGAGCTGCAGCCGATGGAAAGCATCATAAAATCTCTAGCTGGTTTTACTGGTCTTGGAATGCCAATAGCGGCGATACGGGCGGAATTGTTGCCGATAATTGGCGCGATATTATTTGGCAAAAAGTGGAATATTTGACAACGATTGGCCTGACTCCTTGGTATAAGAGCAATACGCCTGTCAAAACAGGAACCCTTTGCTTATCCGTCAAAGCGACGGATGGGTTATCTGCCAGCAATTTAAAACCCTTTTCTGTTGGCAATTATACGTTTAATGTCACAGCTTTTGATACGCCCGTTTGCCAATCTGTAGCTGTAGGCGACTATACTGTCAATGCCCCTCAATTAGTGGTGGGAAATCAGACCTTTACGGCTGCTTCTCAGTCCACGACTGTTTTGGAAGGCCAGACAAGCACGGTTGAATTGACTTATCAGGCAAGCGTCACTCCGCCTCCGCCGCCCGGTGCTTTTGCCGTTACGGTCCAAGTGGGAACGCCCTGGCAAAGCGCGCCCAACGTATATGAAAATGTGCTTAACTTCTATGTTAAAAACACAGGATCTACGGCCGTCACTGTTCCTTGGACGTTGGCTGTGACCAATAACGCTTATACGGGAGTCGCTCAGGCATGGAACATGAATGTCAAATCGACTTCCAATGGAACAATTACAGCCGAAGTGCCTGCTGACTGGGAGGCCTTGCAGCCAAATGGAGGCAATACGGTAAATGTTGGCATGATTATCACTTCATCGTCGACGGATTTTACGCCTGCCAATGTGACAATTAACGGCAGTCCCGTTACACTGACAGTGACGCATTAAGGAAAATATTTGAATAGGCTTTGCCGGTCTATGCAGATCGGCAAAGCTCTCTTTTCCGCTGTTTTGAACTTTAGCGTAAGGCTTGTGAAAGATAAGAAGGTAAAATGCGCTGTCCTGTCAAGGCGTTCCACTCCGTCGCTGAAAGAGATCCATCTGGATTGAGAACTTCTATTCGATAGACAGGCAAGAAGATTTCCTTTTCGCTGCGAATCTTAAAATCGCTTCCGAATGCAGCCTGGGCCATATTAATAATTTGGCTGCGGCTATAAGTCTTTCCTACTTTTTGGCTATTGATAATAGGCTTAGAAACTAGCTGCTGTTTCAGACGCGTCTGAGGCAGAACTAAGAAGCGGGGATTTTCGAAATGCAGCTGCAGAAGCTGTCCCTTTTGAACAATCAAATGCTTTTGTTTGGCGCTCTCTATCCAAGGCTCGAGAACTTCGCGTTCGACTTTTAGCTCCCTTTGCAATTCGTCTAGGCTAAGACTTCCCTGGCGGCGGGCCAAGGCCTGGATAACTTTAAAGTCATTGCGAGATGCTTGGCATTCAACGCAATCCTTAAATCCATGCGTCGTCTCCCACGTGTCTGTATTGAGGACTATTTCCCCATCTGTCAAACTCCAAAGGACAACTCCTTCGCGTGTCTTTTGATCTTCCGTATATTTGACGTCTAACAAAAGAAAGGGATAGTACTTTTGAATCGGCTCTTGAAAAGTCTTTTTATCGTTTGTAAGAAGCTCTTGACGATGCGCTTCCATAATTTGTTCGGGAGAATAGCGCGATTCCAGTGTAACAATGTCTTGATTGTCAACATATTGAAAAAGATGATCTTTCCAATCTGCTACAGTTGAATTGTTTTCCCATGCCCACCAGCCGCCTCCAGCGCAGGCGAGCAATAGTCCGCCTAGCAGCAGACGGCGGAAAGAAAAAGAAGAAGAAGAGGGAGAAGCATTATCTTTTTTGGCCATGAGTCACTCCTTGATTAGCCGTTTGCCTCTTTACTCGCTTAAGCTTGGATTTATTAGGCTCGGCAGGCAAGCCATCGAGAAGGCTCTGTGTTAGAGGCAGTGAAGAAGGAAGGAGTTTATTACAGATGGCTAAAAAAATAAAAGGATAAAACAATTCAGGTCAAAAGCCTTTTGGCCTGATTGCTTTATCCTTTTGATTGACAGCTGAAAAATCGAAATAAGGGCGCAGCCTTATTTCAATCCTTCAAATTGGAACACTAGTCCTTCATTGAGAGCAAGAACTCGACATTGCTATTGGTCTTTTTCAAGCGGCCAAGCAATAAATTCATCGCATCACCGGGAGCCAAATCAGCCACGGCTTGACGCAGGAGATAAATTTTTTCAAGTTCGTTCGGATGATAGAGCAGCTCTTCCTTACGCGTACCGCTCTTAATCAAATCAATGGATGGGTAGATGCGGCGATCGGCTAGACGGCGATCGAGCACGAGCTCCATATTGCCCGTTCCCTTGAACTCTTCGAAAATGACCTCGTCCATACGCGAGCCTGTATCGATCAAGGCTGTCGCGATAATGGTTAAGGAACCGCCTTGCTCAATATTTCTGGCTGCGCCGAAGAAACGCTTGGGTTTATGCAAGGCGTTGGCATCAATACCACCCGTTAAAATTTTGCCTGAGTGGGGCTGGATGGTATTATAGGCGCGAGCTAAACGCGTAATCGAGTCGAGCAGAATGACAACATCATTGCCATGCTCAACTAAGCGACGCGCTTTTTCGATAGCCATTTCAGCGACCTGAACGTGCCTTTCCGGCGGTTCGTCAAACGTAGAAGAAATGACTTCGCCTCTCACGATGCGCTGCATATCCGTGACTTCTTCCGGACGTTCATCGATGAGAAGAACGATCAGAATAATTTCGGGATTGTTGCAAGCAATGGCATTGGCGATATTTTGCAGAAGAATCGTTTTTCCGGAACGGGGAGGGGCGACAATGAGCCCTCTTTGCCCTTTTCCTACAGGAGCAGCCAAATCTAAGACTCGCGTAGAGAGCTTGTCTTTAGTTGTCTCCATGACAATTCTTTCGTTAGGATAAAGCGGAGTCAGGTTTTCAAAGAGAATGCGCTCTTTAGCCTTTTCGGGCGGCCTGCCATTGATTTTATCCACTTTAAGCAAGGCAAAATACTTCTCTTTGTCTTTTGGAGGACGAATAGTTCCGCAAAGCGTATCGCCCTTTTTAAGGTCAAAGCGGCGGATTTGCGCTGGCGAAACATAAATATCTTCGGCAGAAGGCAAATAGTTGTAGTTAGGGGAGCGCAGGAATCCAAAACCATCGGGGAGAATCTCCAAGACTCCCTCTCCATAAAGGACTTCATTGGGATTTTCCGAAATCGCCTTGACAATTTCAAATACCATCTGCGATTTGGTTAAAGAGCCAAGATGCTTAAGGCCAATTTTTTTGCCATATTGATTAAGTTGGTCAATGTTCATCCGTTGGATGTCAGCAATTTTGGTGATGATCTCAGGTTGAGATCTCTCCTGTTCGACTACCTGTTCGGGGTGTTGCTTGTCAGATAGATTGTCCTCAAATGTCATCGAGGTATCTGTAGATGTATTCTCTGTGTTCTCTGGGTCCATTAAAAACAAGACTCCAATTTGTAAATAGGTTAATTGTTTGCCTTCTCTCCATTGCAGACAGAAGGACGAAATAAATGATCAAAGAAAGCGGTTAATCGCTTTCTATAAGCTCTTGATATAACTCTCTGGTTAATTGCTGAAGATCGGATAAAGTGCCATTATTCATGAGTACATAATCAGCTAAGACGGCCTTATTTAACAAGGGAAGTTGCCTAGCTAAGCGGTTGTTAAATTCTTCTTGGTCATAACCAGTTGCCTGTTTAAAACGCTCAAAACACCTGTTCGAATTCGCTATAACAGCTATGACAGCGTCATAGCCCTTTTCGCCATCACTTTCAAATAATAAGGGAATTTCAGCAATAAAGAGAGAGGGTCGGTTCTTGCTATCCTGTTGTTCTTGATATTGTTTTTCTATCTCATCATACACAGCTGGATGAATGATCTTTTCAAGCGCATCCAGCAGTCTATCATTTTGAAACACCATTTGGGCGACTCGAGAGCGGTCAATTGCCTGATTGACGAGGATTCCCGTCCCCAATAATTCAATGACCTTTTGACCAAGGTTTGTATCAGAAGACAATAATTGATGAACGATTTCGTCGGCGCTTACGACGTAAGCCCCAAGTTCTTTTAAGATACGACAAACCGAGGATTTGCCACAAGAAAGACCACCTGTTATGGCCACTTTTCTTAATTTTAACATTCTTTCCAATTTTTGCCAATATGGATATCAACGACTAAAGGAACTTTAAGCGGCATAATGCCTTCCATGGTCTCTCGCACAAGCTGAGTGACTTCTTCCAACTCTTCATTAGGGACTTCAAAGATAAGTTCATCGTGAATCTGCAAAATCATATACGCTTTTTTGTGCCTTTGCTCCAACTTTCTTTCAATTTGAAGCATGGCCATCTTAATCAAATCCGCCTGCGTGCCTTGAATAGGCGTATTGACGGCAAAGCGCTCGGCCATCGCCCTGATCATGCCATTTTGGCTGTTGATTTCCGGAATCAACCGTTCACGCCCAAATAATGTTACGGCTTTGCCTGTTTGACGGACCCTCTCTTTGCAGGTATCTAAGAACTCTTTCACTTTTTGATAGCGCTGAAAGTAAAGATGAATAAACGTTGCCGCTGTCTTTGTATTGATGCCAAGCTCTTGCGCTAAACCAAAGGCCTGCTGCCCGTAAATAATGCCAAAATTGACGGCTTTGGCTTGATGGCGTTGCTCTTTAGAGACCTCTTCTAAAGGAATACCAAAAATGAGAGATGCTGTAAAGGCATGGATGTCTTCATTTGCTGTAAATGCCGAGATGAGAACGGGATCCTCGCTTAAATGGGCCAATAGCCGCAGCTCAATTTGAGAATAGTCGGCGGCTAAATAGCTCCAGCCGCTCTTTTGCGGACGAAACGCTTCTCGAATCTTACGGCCGACAGCTGTTCGGACCGGAATGTTTTGCAAGTTGGGATCTTGACAAGATAGCCGCCCTGTTGCCGTTACGGACTGATTGAAATTGCAGTGAATGCGATGACTGACAGAATGAACTTCTTGCGGTAGCGTATCAATATAAGTGGAGCGCAATTTCTCCAATGTGCGGTATTCCAAAATTTTAGCGGCAATAGGATACTCGTGCTTTAAACTTTCCAATACTTCCGCATTTGTCGAATGGCCGGTGGCCGTTTTTTTGGGAGGTTTAATTCCCAATTTGACGAAAAGAATTTCGCTTAATTGCTTGGGAGAATTGAGATTGAAAGATTCCCCGGCCATTTCAAAAATGGTTTGCTCCAGCTCTTGAATTTCCTTACTTATTTCTCCCGATAGGTGTTGAAGATAAGCAATGTCGATGAAAATGCCATGCCTTTCCATTTTAGCTAAAATGGGTAGAAGGGGGAGCTCTAGATCCTTGAAAAGCGAAACCAAACCGCGCTCTTGCAATTGAGGCTCTAAAGCTTGTTTAAGGCGAACTGTGTAATCGACATCTTCGCAGCAGTAATTGCAGATCTTATCCAAAGGAACGTCCTTCATGCTGAGCTGCTTTTTCCCTCTTCCAATGAGATCCTGGATGGGGATTTTAACCTTATCGAACAGCTCAAGGGCCAGATGGTCGAGAGAATGCTGACGGCTGTGGGAATTGAGAAGATAAGAGGCCAAAATCGTGTCGAAGCAAATGTTGACAGGCTGGATGTGGTAGTTGCTGAGAACGTGGTAGTCGTATTTAAAATTGTGGCCATAAAAGCCAATGGCCGGATTGGTAAAAAGAGGCTTAAGCTTATGGATAACGGTATTCAAACCCAGGTTGCCATTGACAGGAATATACCAGGCTTTTTGAGGCTCCACTCCTAGGCCAATTCCGACAAGTTCAGATTTTAAAGGCTGGACGCTGGTCGTCTCTGTATCAATGCAAATTTCCTTTTGATGAGATAAATAGGCGATCAATTCATCTAGGCTTTTTTCGTCGTCTACTAATAGGTAGGAGACATTCTCCAGTACTTTTGTCTTATTGATCCCGGGGCTTGCTTGATTTTCCATTTCGCGGATCAAAGAGGAAAAACTCATCTCGTTATAAAAATCTTTAAGCGCTTTCCAAGACGGCTCTCCCAGCTTAAAGAAATCCGCTTGCTGGGGAAAAGGCACTTGGGTATCGATCGTGACAAGGCGCCGGCTGAGCAGCACTTTGTCGCGCTCTTGAAGGAGGGTTTCTTGCTTCTTCTTACCCGGAACTTCTTGAGGATGCTCCAGCAAGTAATCTAAAGTACCGAAATTTCTCAGTAAATCGGAGGCCGTTTTGGGGCCAAAGCCGGACAAACCGGGAACGTTATCAGATGCATCACCTGTAATGGACAAATAATCCACCATTTGTTCCGGCTTGACGCCAAATTGCCCTTCTACGCCTTTGCTATCTAAGATGAGGTTTTCCTTAAAGGTATTGAGGATGAAAATGCGGTCATTGACAAGCTGGCACATGTCTTTGTCGCTGGTGCAAAGATAGGTGGTAGTTCCCATTTGCGCAGCCCATTGGGCGATGCTTCCCATCGTGTCGTCGGCTTCTACTTCGGGAACCATCAGCTCGGGAATGGCCATCAGTTGGCAGAACTGCTGCGCCCATAGAATTTGATAGAGAAGGTCTTTGGGCATTTCTTTGCGATGTGCCTTATAGTCGGCATACATTTCCGTGCGTTTACGCGCATTGTTGGGCCCATCGAAAACCGCCACTAAGTGGGTCGGTTGAAAGTCCTTCATGAGCTTGAGGACTGAGCGAATAAATCCAAAAAGGGCGTTGGTCGACTCTCCTTTGGCGTTGGTCATTTGACGGATGGCAAAATAGGAGCGGAAAATGTAGCCTGAGGCGTCTAAAATATAAATCTTTTCCATGAAAATTCACATGATTAAAATAAGAAAGAATAGAAAGCCGACGGAAATAAAAGAATCAGCAAGTAAGACGTTACTTTCACTCTTCTATTATAATGATTAGGAGAATTTTTACCTAGCGATCTATTGCAGAAGAGGAAAAGGAAGCAAAAGAAATAGCGCCCCTTAGAGCGCTATTTAATTTTTATTTAAGCCAAGAAAGCGAGAAATTTATAAGAACTTTTCTTTTTCCACACTCTCTACTCCTCCTTGCGAGGAATGAGGATTGGAATCTGTAGCAGCAGAAAGTAAATGTTCATTTAGCTTGGCTTTGAGTTCGCTATTCTCTTTTTCTGTATGCTCGACTTCTTGGACTATTAGTTTATATTCTTTTAGAAGATCGTCATATTTATCCTGTAAGCGCGCTTGTACAGAGTCGTTTGATTCCCAAACTCTTTTGAGAAGCTCATATTTCCTTTGTACCTCGCGGAGTTGAAGTTGTGTGCAACAAAAGGCAAGTTTAATGGCAACGTCTGAAATCTGTTGTTTGCGTTGCTCCTCGCGTTTCTTGCCCTGTTCCTCGCATTCCTTCTGATGCTTATTGACTTGTTTAGAAAACTTGATGAAATCGTCTGTAGAGATGTTTTGCTGCGCATGCATTTTGGCCAATAAATACAAGGGAATATAGAGAGTTTTTCCCTCATGTTCCATGACTTTGAATCCCTTTTTGCGGAGACCGGCTATGACGATAGGTGAGCTGGAGGGATGAGAAATAAAATGCTGTTTCATTTCCTCAAAGGTTTTTTGCGCCTTCTCATTTAAAAGACTTTTCAATTCGCTGTCGATTGTATTCTTTAAGAGGGGATAGGTTTGGCAAAGGGCTCCAAAATCATTGATGAAATTAATCGCATTTGAGCAATCAAATGTAAATAGATGGGGAGCCAAGGAAGGAGATAAGGAGATAATAAAAGGAATAGTATTCATAATTTTTTATTTTTCCTAATTTATTTAAACAAATTTGCTTAGAGACCACGTTCATTCAAAAAAATCTTCTATTTGTTATTGGCAGCCCTATTTTGCTGTAACGAGGATGCCAACCATATTTCCTCTTATCTTTATAATGGGGAGGATCATAGATTTCAAATCAATGATAGTGTGTATCTCAGATAAGACAGTTCAAATTTATGAATTTAAAGAAAAGATAATGGATAAGAAGAAAGGCTAAATCATTTGATTTAGCCTTTACTAAGATAAGCTATTGAGGATAGTAGAGATAGAGGAAGCGATTTTGCAAGAGCAGATCGACTGTCGGAGAAACAGACACCTCGTGCTTGACCTTTCCTGTTAGAAGGCTGGCCTGATTTGAAAAAAGATTTTTCCACCAGCCTTTATTCTCGAAACGGATGACTTGGTAGTAGTTTCCTTCAATGCCGACTTCTTTAAGCAATCCTGTCAGGGCATCTTTAATGTGCGCATCGCTGACGTCAATGTAGCCATATTTTTGCGCTTCCGCAGCTGGGAAAATATGGGCGCCATAATCTTTAACGAGCTTATCTTTGCTGATTTCTGGGCGGTTGGCGGTGACTAACTGCACGAATTGCTGATAGTAATAATCGATGACTTGTCTGTAGTTCTCATCTTCGCCGGGCTTCCAAGGACGCAGAGGGTTAAGAGCATCTTTGTCTTTCCCCGCCGAAATAGTCAATGTTTCCACGCCTATTTTTTCCAGCAGTTTAGTCAAGTTCATGAAAGTCGGCGCAATGACGCCAATGCTTCCGATCAAGCTGACATCGCTTGCATAAATTTTGTCGGCCGCTAAGGCAATATACATTCCTCCGGACGCGCACAGTCCGTCTACATAGGCATAGACGGGAACTTTATATTTCTGCTTATATTCCATTAAAGCATTATAAATGCCATTGGCATCCGTTACGGTTCCTCCCGGACTGTCGATATATAAAAGCACCCCTTTGACGCGGTTGTTTTTAAAATCTCCCTCGCGCGATTCGATGAGCTGTTGCCGGATGGTTTTCGCGCTCAATTCTTCCGTTCCAATAATTCCGTCAATATTAATTTGGAGAATAACCGGAGCCTCGGAAGATAATACTTCGCGTTTGCCTTCCGCATTGGGAAGGATTTCTTGCGTATTGACCGTTGTTAGCTTATCTTCGTTTGTTCCGGTCGATAAAGCGGCAAAAAGAATAATAATGACAAATAGAGCGATAAAAATGCCTAGCATGGCGCAAAAAGCGACCATGAAAGAGCGGACAGACGAATATAAAATGGATTCTCGCATAAAAAGCAACCTGTTAGAGTTTAAAAGTTCCTTTTATAATCAACGCGGATTTTAAATAAAAGCCCATAGTCTAGAAGTGTCGATAAGGTCTCTCAAAAGCGGTCTTCATTATGGCTCGTTGAAGAAGAACTTATCCTTAAGAAATCCTCTAAAAACCAGATCAAGGAAATGGGAAAGCGCACCCAAGAATTAGAGCGGATGCTTGGCAAGAGGACGCTAGACAATGAGTCTTTTAAAAAAAACGGGCAAGGCAGTAAAAAAACTGATCCTGCGGTAGCTTTTTCTAAGCCTAAACGCTTTAGCATAAGCGTGAATAGAAGGAGTTGTGAAATTTCTCAATCTAAATCTTATTTAATCATTAAATAGGCCCTCTTCCCCTTAGTTTGCCTGGCCATAGGCTTCATAAGTGATGCGAAGAGAGGAGTTGACTGGCTTTTCGCGGAAACATCACGGAGGAAAGCGGCATCAAAGTTAGCTATTCTGGTGCCATGAGTTCTTTTAGTGTTATATCTAAAACATTTTTCCGAGAGTATAGAGCGGAAATTTTCTCATGAAGTTCTCTATATTTATTTTGAAGATGCCTTGTCTCAGAATGCTTTAGATCAGCCTTGAATTGAACTTTATTAATAAGCAAAAATGGATAGGACTCTTTACAAAAAGATTCCAATTTGATCTTGTTCTTTAATATGCAACGAGTACAAATAGATTTTCCATAAAGAAAAGAATTATGTGCGCCAAATCCTAATAATATACCAAATAATATTCCATTATAATGAATACTATTCATGAAGGTGCTTTTCTCTGTTTCAATATCATTTAAGATTTTTTCAGCATTTCTCTCTCTTCAGATTAGTTTTTTCCAACACAGCTTTCTTTATGTAATAAAATATTATAATTAAGATCTTTTTTTTGTTATTATTCTTCGTTTGTTTAAATTAAGTTAAATTTAATTGTGATTTTGATAAAATCGTGTGCTATTTTAATTAGCTCTAATTATAAAGGTAAAAATGCAGAAATTAGAAAGCAGCCATTCATTCTATCATCAATTAGATTTAAATAGACGCTTAGATCCTCTCTTGCATTCCGTAGCCTCTATTCGTCATCAAGATATTCAGCGAATTGCAAGCTTGGCCATGCCGTTTATTAATCTCTATCAGCCTGCCAGCATGGGCTTGTCTGTCCTTTTCGGTGGTGCGCAAGTATGGACGCTTAGCAAGCATATGTTAGAAAATGCAAAAAATGGAGAATGGCAAATTTTTGCCAGACATGGCGTGCATGTTGCTCTTATGACAACAGGAATAGCCTTATCCATTCTCATGCCCATTGCAGGGACTATTTTCTCTGGGACTTTGCAAATCGGAGAATGCATCTTTCGCTTGAGCTATCATCTGAAAGCAGGCCACTATAAAGAAGCCGCCTGGCAGATTGCCAAGATAGCCCATCAACTCATTTATATGGCAGCAGTCGTTTATGCCGCTCCTGAGCTTTTATTGGCTTCTTTATTGGCACAAGCTTTAGTGGAGCTTTATCGCTGCTATCAAGAGTGGCAAAGAGGCGGGCATGCACCAGAAAGCCTTGGGCATTTGCTTATGGCTATGCTACGTTTGTATCAAGCGTCTTCGCATGCTCAGGTGCTTCATCGCAATTACTTTGGCCATCAAATCAAGCAAGAAGATGTAAAAGTTTTACTAGCAGATATAAAGAAGCAAAAGAGCGAGCATCCGGAGCAATTGGTTGATTTCGAGAAAATTTTAATAGACCATTACTATTCGAGTAAAATTCGCAATATATCCTTTCAACAAGAGACATCGGATTTAACGCATATTTTCTTTAAAAACATGTCTTTTGCCAATTGTGATTTCTCGCAAATTGATTTCAGCCATTCTCTCTTCCAACGGGTCTCTACTCAGCATTCTAATTTTTCTCAATCAACGATGGCTTTTGTGCGCTTTGATAATTTTCAGGCTTTTAAATGCGATTTTTCTGGGCTTTTTTCTTTAGATGCCATTTGGAATCATTGTCGCTTTGAAGGCTGCAATTTGCAAATGGCGCAGAATTATGAATCGATTTTTAATGATACGCATTTTGAGAATAGCAATTTAACAAAGAGCGGCTTTTACCGTTCCATTTTTAACAGAGCTGTCTTTAAAGGATGTGGAATGGAAGACGGCAATTTTGCAGAAACAATTCACCAACAAGGACAATTTAAAGATAGCCAGCTGTCTTATTTATGCTTTAATAGCGCTAAAATGGATGATACCTCTTTTGTCAATTGTCAGCTAAATGAAACGAGTTTTTTTGATGCCCAGGTGAAAGGTTGTCGCATCAAGGATTCCGATTTAACCGATTGTTTGCTTCTAGATAATAAAGATCAGTTTCAAATCACAGGAGGGATATCTCATCGCACGACTAAGCCTGTCATTGGGCTTTTATGGAATTTTAAATCGCATGGACCTTTTACCGATTTGATCGGTGAAGCCCTAAAAGATTGTGGAGCGACCGTTCTAAGATTTGACTATCGAATAAAAGAGCTCGATAAAGCCCGCTTAGAGATCGAAGTGCAAGACGGCCTTGCTCGCCTTAATCGAGAAGGCATCGGCGCAAATCGCCTAAGTATTGCAGATGCTTTGTTAAAAGATTACTCCGGGCAAGCGATCGAACAAGTAAAAGCTAAAACAGAAAAAGTGGCTAGCTATATTCAAGGCGTTTTACTTCCCGGAGGAGATGATGTAGAGCCAGAATTTTATGGGCAACAAGCGAAGGGCATCGATTATGAAGATGATTATCAACGTAGTTTATTTGAGTTCGGCCTGATTTCTCAAGCTTTGGCGAAAAAGCTTCCTCTGCAAGGCATTTGCCGTGGATCGCAAATTGTCAATGTCTTTATGGGAGGTACGCTCAAACAACATGTGGATGATCACATGGTTGTCGTTCATCCATTGAAAATTAATGAGGAATGCTCGGAGGAGGCCAAAAAATGGATGCAAACTATTCTAGAAGGGGATCAAATTAATGGTTTATCCATGCATCATCAAGCTAGCGATCGCATAGGAAAGGGATTAAATGTAGTGTTGGAGCATGAGGAGGTACCCGAAGCCTTAATCAGCGAAGATGGGAATATTGTTTTAACGCAATTCCATCCGGAAAGCTATCTTTTCGATCAGCAAAAAGGGAAAATAGATCCCGCAAAACTGGAGAAGTTTAAGAAATTAGATCCTTATTATAAGGTTTTCTTTTCCTTTTCTTTTGCAAAGGGAAAAAACTTTTTCAGTCATTTAATTAAACAGGCCAGCCTGCAACCAGTCGCATAAAAGCAATTTGGTAAAGGTTAAAAGTTCTTTTTATAATCAATGCGAAAGCCCTTACCGTTAAAAAAATCAATTTTGAATTCACTTTGATATCGAATCAAGACGATCGAAATCATTTCAAATGTCAGTATTATGAAGTTGTAATGTGTCATCTAAACGGCTAAGCTTGTTATAAAAAATAAAATAAATTACAATTTATTAATTAATGTAATTATTTAAATAATAAGGTTAAATGATGAGTGTTAACTTACAAGATTGGTGTCAATTTTTAACGGCTGTTACGCCTAATGCTCACTTGGTAGATGAGCATGCTTGGATTTGCGAAGTTCAGTATAATGAGATACGCAGAATAGAAGTCCTTTCGGAAAGGGATTACAACAATTTTTTCAATACCCATTCTCGGTGGACGAGTACATGCCGGAAATTGTCGATGCAAGAAATCACATCTCTGTCTCAAAATTTATTATCTTCTTCTCAGGACTTCTCTCATTTCCAACTGGGTCGGATAAAGAAGACAATGAGAATTGCTGCAATCAGTGAAATAGAAAACTTTGTGCATTTGACCGATGTTTTCTCCGCAAATGTAGAAGAAAAAATGATGGCTCAATTAAATCGAGTAAAGGCAAATGCAGAGAGTCTTCAAATCATTCCGGATGCTTTGCAGAAGATGAGCGAAAGAGCCCGCTATAAAAAAACGATTGAAAAATCAACAGGCCTTTGGGGCACGGTCAAATGGTATATTTGGTCTTGGTTTTATGATAAAGGCGGACAAGTGAGAGAAATACAGCGGGCAGTTCCTGTTTTGAGCGAGGTTTGCAGGGCAGCTAGGCGAGCAATACAAGAGCGCATTATATTAAATATGGAAAGCTTTGAAGAAGAGATCCATGTCAGCCCCGATGAGCACCATCTCTATTCCGCAGAAGAAAGTTTTAAAAAGTTTGATTCTTCTTATAAGGTGGAACAGCTATGGTTGGCCAAGTATGGAGAGAATGTCTATAGCGATCCCGTATCCACTGTTGCGCAGAAATGCCGAAGAAGAATTGAGGTAATGTTAAGAATGTGGGAAAATCTCACTGAATTTGAAGCTAATCAAGCTGGGACTGAAGAATAGAGCGAATATGTTCTTTCCGAAATGTTTAAGGCTTATCAACTAAGCAAGGAATTCATTGCGTCTGGTCGCTTTATTTTTTATTTAGAAGTCAATGAGTTTAGCCTTTTGTCCTTTTAATGGATTGCGAGATGGAAAGCCTTGCCGAATTAAAATTCCATTAATATTTGAGATTATTTTTCTCTCTAGCAGGAAACTGAGATAGAGGACAATATTGAGTGATATGGCCTTTTGTCTTATCCCTGCTAGGGGAAAAGAACTTAAATCTAGGCCAGTAGCCGTTTAAAGAAATCCGCTTAAAGCCAAGTCAAGGAAATGGAAAAGCGCATCCGAGAATTGGAGCGCATGCTTGATAAGAAGACACTAGAAATGAGATTTAAAGGAAGTGGCCAGGCAAGGAAAAACTCATCTCACGGCAGGTCTTTCTAAACTTAAACAATTTAGCATAAGGAAAATAGCAGAAGCCATGCAAGTGTCTCGGTCTAATCTTATGCAATAATTTAAAGAGATCCTTCTTCCCTTAGCCTGCCTGATCATAGGCTTCATAGCGATGCGAATAGAGGCGTTGACGGTCTTTTTGCGGGAAACCTCACAGAAGAAAGCGGCATCACAGTTAGCTATTCTGGTGCCATAAGTTCTTTTAACGTTATATTAAAACATTTTTCCGAGAGTATAGAGCTGAAATTTTTTCATGAAACTCTTTATGTTTATTTTGAAGATGCCTTGTCTCAGAATGCTTTAGATCAGCCTTGAATTGAACTTTATTAACAAGCAAAAATGGATAGGACTCTTTACAAAAAGATTCCAATTTGATCTTGTTCTTTAATATGCAACGAGTACAAATAGATTTTCCATAAAGAAAAGAATTATGTGCGCCAAATCCTAATAATATACCAAATAATATTCCATTATAATGAATACTATTTATGAAGGTGCTTTTCTCTGTTTCAATATCATTTAAGATTTTTTCAGGCAATATTTCTTCCTTTAATATTGCTTGGAATAATAGTAAATTTTGAGAAATAATTTATTTAAACTTACTTTTATTAATCACATAAATGTATAAGGCGGATCCAAGTTTTTTGGAGGGCATTATCTCGCTTACAATCAAATATTTTTTCATGGGAAATTTATGCTTATATTTTTGCCATGTTTCCCATGATTTGCTTAACTTTCCGGAAGGCCCTTTTAGAATGGCTTCCCATTAAATCAAAAAAAAATAAAACGAGTAGAATGACCGTTTTGATTTTCATGAAATGCAAAATTACGTTTGGATGGTCTGGTAAGCCTTTGTAAGGGCTATCTTTCTTATAAGCAGGATAATCTCTATCATAATTTGGATACTTTTTTGCTTCATAGTCAACAATATATTCCCATATCATCATGATAGAGACTTTTTGTCTTGAAGAGATTATCACAAATTTTAACGAAAATCCCATTTTCAACGATTATAATATCTCTCGAGTTAATGTATTGCTTATCATAAGCAGCAAGTCCAAGACCTTAAAGATCTGATCATCATAGTTCATGAGAAAACTATTGGCATAGATGGGATTTCCTCTTTATGCACCATAAACGATATATCAAAGATTGAGACAAAAGAGATACTTTGGCGAATAGAAGAAAGATTATGGCCAGCTCTCGAGGAAAAATATGGTGGTCGGATATGGGAAACTAAGCAAGAAATTATTAATGAAGTAAGCCGATTATCTTCACAGCAAGTTCATTTAAAACAGACTATTCAGAAGGATTATCAATTGAGTTC
>NZ_FCNU01000029.1 GCF_001545115.1 Candidatus Protochlamydia phocaeensis | reverse complement strand
AATAACGTATAACCAAAATTTTCTCGATTAAAGAGATCTTGAAAAAGTCTTTCCAAATCTTCTTTTTCGCTTTTGGGCATCGCATCAAGAGCTTCTCGAATACTTTGATTTCCAAGTAAATAGAAATCGAATAACATCAACCAAACAAAAATTAAATAATGCAACTTTTGTTTATAATTATGGAAATTTTTAATTATAAAAGTTGTCATTTTTAATAACCATGAATTATTGTGTTTAATTTTAATATCGAGACCATCCACATAGTCCACAATAATCTATACCAATGTAATTTTCATAACGACAGTCTGGATTTCTACATATCCAAGTTTCTTGTCTTCCTCTTCCAGCTTGAATATCCTGAATTAAAACGAAAACTCCATTATCATCGCAGGATAAATGCTGAATAGGAATTAAGTTTTCTTCACATTTGATATAAATCTGATTTTGCGAAAGATAAATGCTATCAGGTCGAATGTATGCCTTGTCTTCAATTATTGTTGCATGATTCAAAAGGAAAGCAATCTCTGAATATTCCGTATCTATATCTGGACCATTTTTGAAAATTAAATCATGATTAGCCAAGCAAGATGCCGAATAAAGAAAGAAAGAGAGAAAAAAAGCACTAAAAAATTTAAATTTTTGATTCAAGTTTCTCATAAATAGCCTCGACAAGTATGTTTAGAAAGATAGTAGCAGAGTAAGTATCAATCAATTTTTTATCAATATTATTTTAAAATTCACTCCTGAATATCTTCTTGAATGCAAGGCAGCTTCCTAGTTAAATCATAACTTCTAGGGCAATTTAAACCATCTTAGACAGCTTGTCGATACGCTCTTGTCGAATAATCACAATAATTTTCGAAAAAAGATTTCACACTATTAACAAAAACAGCTTCCGGGAGATGGTAATACCATTCTTTGCCAGATCCTTCAACACGACAATACTTTTCAGTAATTGTCAATTCACTCCACCCATATTGCCGCTTAAATTCATCTGCGAAGGCTTTATTTCTACAATCATTTTCTCTACAAGGTTGTGTACCTTTATTTAGAGCCCCTCTTACATAAGCGCCAATACTTTGCGGCATAGGCACATTACTGTCTTTCTTTGCCTTTTCAACCTGCTGCCAGTATACTTGAAGGGCAATTTTTATTTTTTCAATTCCAAAATGCTTAATCCACCAAGTCGCATGATTTTCTTCTATGGGATCTCCTTTTTCTGGATGAAGACGAAGAAGATAGGAGAGAAATTTTTGTTCTTCTGAGTTAAAAGACTCCTTCCAATCTGGTTTTTTATAGGGCTTTTTGAAGTCTTTCTTAGTTGTTTGAGAGTTCAAAGAAGAAGGTTTTATGATATTTCCTGTTGCCTTCCTCTTTTGAATCTCATTTTGAAAGGTCATCGATTCACTCCTATCATTGATCTCAGATACAGACAACGAAGTCAATGAAGTTTGTGTATTTGTATTCACATTTTTTTTAGGTCCTCCTTCGAAATTTTCACTCCCCTGGTTTGAAATTTCGGAATAGGGTAAAGAAGATTGAGATGAAGGAGCTTGATTCTGCTTTTCTTCCTTTATTGGCTGTATATTGTCATTTAAGGCTTTTCTCACATATTTTCCGATATTTTGAGGCATTGGCACTGTTGAATCGTTTTTAGCTTTTTCAACGCGCTCGCAATAGACTTGCAGGGCAACTTTAATTTTTTCAATTCCGTAATTTTTAATCCACCAGGTAGCATGATTTTTTTCAATAGGCTCCCCCACTTCAGGCTTAATGCTCAGTAAGTAAGCTAGGAATTGTTTTTGTTCAGCCGTGAATTTGAGCGACCAATCTTTTTCTTTTACAATCTGTGGCTGAGGTGGGATAGGGAGATGATCCTCTTTAGAAGATTTCGCATCTAGCTTTGATTGTGAAGGAATAGCATTAATTTTAAATAAGGTACAATCAGAAGAATTTGAATTCGAAATAGAAGCAATTTTCTCAGGACATATGCCTATGTGTAGGACATTATTGAGTTGATATCCTCCTACAACGATATCTCGAAATTCTCGATAAATAAGACCTTTTTCCTCTAAAAAAGTCAAAGCACTTCTAATTTGTCCATCACTTAGACCAAATTTTTCTCGAAAATATCTGTAACCTAGTTGTAGAAGGTCTTCTTTAAATTTCTTTCCATATCCAACAACCTGTTTGGTGTTGATATCATAGCGAGGAACAGGTCTATACCAATAGACAATGTCAGCTAAAATTAATGCCGCGTTAGTTTGAATTTTATTTTTCTCATTTCTGAGATGCAAATACCATTCATTAGGAATAATATTTCCTTCTATGGAAATTTTACTCATTTCCACAACAATTTGATTAATTTCATAAATCATTGAAATGCTCCTGATTTACAGGAGACGAAAAGAATCAAAGTACAAACAATTAAAGATAAATCCTTAATTTTAAGTGTTTTAAGTAAATAAAACTACAAAAAACAAAAAACAAAAAAACTTAAACAAATTTTCTTGATTAAATGTTTTGTACTTTGATAATATTAAGACTATAAGACCAGTGGGGGTTAACCACAGCTTTTAGCCATAAAAGGTGCCAGCCTTTTATGGCTTAGTCATTTTATAGGCTTTTCTTTTACGTCTCATCTTATTTCATAAATTTTCTTCTTCATTAAATTGATAAACTTTAATTCTGCCTAATCCCTAGCAGATACTTCAAGCGCTTCACTTACAACTTTTGTTTTATCTAAGCCAAACTCTATAGAATTATCTTGAATTTGATTTTTCATCCAATCATTGAGTAATTCTCGGTGGAATTTCCAATTTTTACCCATTTTAAAGGCTGGAATTTTACCACTTTGAACATAACGGTATAAAGTTGTTTTGGATACTCTTAGAAATTGAGCAGCTTCGTCAATATTTAATATATCTGACATGTTCAAGCCTAGTTGTTAAGGTAAATTTGAATAAAAACAGAAAAAAAATTTAAGGTCAAGGTTCAATTTAGCCTTTGATGAACGATTCTATTCTTTGTTAGTCTTTGCTGATATTTCTTTTAAATTGATTGCGACAAAATGTGACTAAAAAAGACGATTGTATTAGAGAGCAATGCTTGCGACAAATTGTGATTCATTGCACCAAAAAGTGATTACATGCGACAAAATGTGATCAAAAAAAAATTTTTTCCTAAAGAAAATTCGCGACAAAACGTGACTGGATTGCGACAAAATGTGACTGTTGCGACAAAATGTGACTATTAAATCGGAATTTCATCAAGAGAAATAGAAGAATTGAAAACGAAAAATAGCAGAATTATAAGACGTTTTGCGACAAAACGTGACTGCTAAATATTTTTAGCTTTTATTAAAATTTTGTCTCTTGCCAGTACATAATTTTTATGGTGATGACAAATATGCAATGTTATTAGAAAATGAAAGTGATTTCAATTTTGCGACAAAATGTGACTGATAAAATAACCAAGAGAAAAATATGAGTAAAGATTCTGATACACTCATTCAACAGCCTACAACGGTACCAGAGCACGCAACGGTAATCAATCTACATTCTGTAAAGAATTTACTCGGTCACGAAAATCAACTGACGTTATTCAGCGAGCATAATGTTGAAAATTTTAGTAAAATTTATGGAATTAAAGTAAAAAGCAAAATTGATCGTTTTGGAATAGAATTGAATGAAACCCAAGCGCGTGTAATGGAAGGAATATTAAGGGGATTTTCTGAAACGAATTATAAGGGAAATCTTGAACCAAAAAATAAAAAGCAATTGGTTCGAGATCGTTATGCGTTTGGCGACTTGCCTTCTACTTATAAATATGTGAATGAAATTCCATGCTTAAAAGCCACTCAGTCTCAAATATTAGCATGGGCAGGAGTAAACAAAAACAGCATAGCTGAAAAAGAAAGAGCTGTTGAAGCCCTTAAACATTTGGGAGTGGCACAATATTGTTTTTATTATGACCGTTTAGCTTTAGATAAGCATGGTATGCCAGAGAAAGACTCGGAAGGAAAATGGAAAAAAGAAGAAGTAATTGCCGTTGATACTCTTTTTGTTATAAAAGAGATACGCGATCAAAAAGATGGGTCTCTCGAATATTATGAAATCATTCCTAGTCCAATTTTTCTTGATCAGAGGGAAAGCTATTTTATGCTTATTCCCTATAACTGGCGTGAAGAGGTAAGAGAGCTAGTTGGCAATAAAAGGGCATCTTCTTATACATTTCGCTTTCTCCTTTTTCTCAGGTATCAATATGAATTAAAACGTCGTCATCAAAAAGATGAAATGAAACCCTTTACAATTAGATGGGGATGGGAAGAAATTGCTATTGCCATTAAAATGCCTGAATCAGTTTATAAACGGAAAAAGGATAGAGCTAAAAAAATTCTGGATGATGCTTACTTTGTCGCTAAACAATTAGGTTACCTGAAAGATTATAAAAGAGAAGTAGCGGTTGATTGCCTGATATTGAATGAGGAGAAGTATTATCCCAAGAAGGATAGTGATAAAATTGAATCACAAGACATCACTAGCAACTATTCTTCGGAAGCTTTTCAACTTTTCCAGCTGTTTCACGAAGAGAAAAGTAAAAAGGCCCCTACACATAAGCTTCCAAAGGGAAAAACTCAAGATTTACATCTAATAGAGTTTGAAAAACTCCTTAATCTTTATTGTTTTTCCAAAATTCGCGATGCCATCACTTTTGGATTTGGAAAAAAACAATGGATAACTCGAATTAGCACTCCATCAAAATTAAGAGAAAATTTTAACACCCTACTTCATCAGCTGGAAAGCTTAACTTTATTTTAAAAGTTGAATCAATTTCTATAAATACAGCTTCAGCTTTTAAATTTAAAGCTTACTACTATTTGATTCTGAATCAGCACATATTGATGCCTTCACCATATCTTGCAGAAGATGTTTTGCCTGCTCTTCATCTTTATCAAGTTTATCAAAGATTGCCTCTAAGAACCATTGCTTTTTGGAGAAACTTGAGCGAAACTTTTTGATTACCTCAACCCTTTTTTCAATCTCAGCATGGGTTTCAAGATCAATTTTAAAATGAAGATATGTATCACTTAGCATCTCATTAGAAAGAGAGTTTTTCTCTCTTTCTAATTTTTCTGAAATGGCCTGTTCCATCCAGCTTTGTTTGGAGGAGATGGGACTTCCTATCGTTTTCAGTAACTTTATGTGTTTGGAAATTCGTTTAAATAGATTTTCCCCTATTCGAATGGAATAACTTTTCAGCTGTTCTAAAAGATCTTTTTGTTTGTCAGTATCGTTCTTATCCAAATTCGACTCCGTTTTGCCTTAAAATATAAGTTTACAAGATTTTAAACAAATCTTCTTTAGAAAAGCCTTCTAGAATACGTATGAAATCTTTAATTCAATTAAAGACATCTTGAAGAATTGATTAAGATCATAAAATCTTGGGTCTAAGTAAGAAAATAAAAATATGAAATAATATTTCGATTCCGAAATAAAATTTCGGTTGCGAAACATAAAACTTGTTTGGTACAACTAAAATTTATATAAAATTTGAGGCAGGAGGCCTTATGAAAAAGAGAGAAATAATTGCTTTAGCGTGCTTAGGAGTGATGATGGCAGCTGTTATTCCTGCTGATTTATTAGCCGAGACGACCGATTCATTTGACTTTGCCGATTCTTTGAAATCCAATTCGGCTAAAATTCAAAATCTATTTTTAGGAAACTTTGCTCCTCTTTTAGGAGTGGTTGGCGGAGTATACGGTATATATCAATCCGTGATTCATAGTACTCCTCAGCCCTTATTTACGTATGGGGGGATTGGATTAGCCGTCGGTTTTATGCCTACGTTTATAAAATCCGTTTTTAATCTCTCTACTATGCTCTTGCCTTAACAATAGCTAGAACAAGATGAATGGTAGGAACTATGTTAAATAACAAAGGCATGCCTTGATGAATGCACAGCGGCATTATATATTTAAGACGCTTGATAATCCAATGAGAGTGGTTTTTTGGAGTATTGATGAATTTCTAATTATGGTCATTCCACTTTTTATTGGATTTATCTTGGCCAACGTTTTAATTCTCTTATCAGGCATCGTTCTTAAATTTTTTTATGCCAAGCTTAAAAAGAAAAATTCTAATCAATCATTCAAACATCTTCTGTATTGGTATCTTCCTACTCATAATTTGAAAAAGCAAGGTATCGTAAAAAACTTTCCTGATTCACATGTAAGGGAATTTCTTCTATGAATCAGGTTTTTTTAGAGAAAAATATTCAATTTCTTATTTTCCAGCGTAATATTTTTGCCGCTATTTCGATGTTGCTATCCATTGCCTTAATCTTATCCTCAGTTTTTCTATTCTTCAAATCGGATCGTATAGTGATTGTTCCTCCTGTTATAGAAAAAGAATTTTGGGTGGATTCAAATGGCGTTTCTCCAACTTATTTAGAGCAAATGGGATGTTTTTTAGGGCAACAATTATTGACAAAATCCGCTTATTCCGCTCCTATGCAACGAGCCATTCTATTACGTCACGCGGATGCAAGCTACATTGGAATTCTTAAGCAAAAGTTATTAGAAGAAGAAGAATTGTTAAAAAAGCAGAGCACTTCTTATGTCTTTTATCCTATTGAAACTAAAGTTAATCCTAAAACTTTGGAAGTTATCCTAAACGGAGAACGCCAGGTCTATATTGCTGGCAAGCAGATTTCAACAGATAAAGAAGCATATATTCTTCAATTCAATTTTTCTGGCTCAAAGCTATTACTAAAAAGAGTCGCATTCTTTGATCGATCTTCTGATGGGGGATCTAATGATTAAGCGTCTCGTAGTTTTAGCTTTGATGTCTATTGCGTGGATCGTGACTGTGCCAGCAGTTACGTTCCACGATTTAGATACTACGAGGCCCCTTAGATGTATTTTTTCCCTTAAACATCATAACCGTATTATGGTCGATAATGGGCGCGTTCGAAAAATTATTTTTCCCGAAGAAAATTTATCTATTCGATTAGAAGAGCATAGTGGGCAAGCATTTATTTATACAATTGGACAATTAATAAAGCCTGTAACTCTAGCCGTTATTACCGAATCTGGCCTTGTCCAAGACATAGAAATCGAATTCGCAGATAAAGCAACAGAAGTCGTTATTTTAAAAGAGCCAATTATTGAATCTGAAAGTGGGGAATTGAACGAGAAGGAATGTAATAATGATTCATTAAAGGAATATGACGCTCCTCAGTCACTAGTTGATACCATATTTCTCGGACGCATTCCAGAGGGGTATGCCTCTTGCAGCCTTTGTCGTACTTTTTGGCAGATAAAATCAGGAATTCAAGCCACTCCTATTGTCAAATTAGAAGGAAAAAAAGACTGCATCTATATTTACGAAATTTCTAATACCGCTAAAAGGCGTCTAAACATTTCTGAAGAAGATCTCGAAATAGAAGGATGCCAGTGGATTTGCTTAGAAACAAATCAGATTCGACCAAAAGAGAAGATCTTGGGAATTGTTTGTGTAGGGCTACCATGATTGAAAAAGCACAAGCTATTTTAAAGAGGCAAAAGACCGTTCTCTTAGGCGTAATCGGAGCTTCAATTATGTTTATGGGCACCTATTATTTAATAGCCGGAGGAGGTTACGAACCACCAGCCTCTTCTTCATCTAAAGCAGCTATATCCTTGCCTGGAGATAAGGTTAATCATCAGGAGATTTGGATGAATCAAATTGAGGCTCAAAATAAAAAACATGAAGCGCAAAACCAGCTTCTAGAACAAAAGTTGAATTTGCTTCAAGAGCTCATCCTTGACCAAAAAAAGAAAGAGCAGGAAATCGAGATTGAAAAAAGCGATTTAAAAAGAGAAATCCATCGGCTGAAACAAGATATAAAAAATATTTCTGAGAAAACCGAGCAGACAAACAATCTGCAGTCAGTTGCTTTTAATACTCAGCAAGAACAAACATCTTCCCCTCAAGAAAAAGGAAGGGGGGATCATTCTTTCATTGCTTCGGACTCCTTTTCTTTTACACAGGATCCCTTTTATCAAATCGGAAATTCAGCCAATCAAAATCCTTCACCTATGGACATAACAAGACCTCCTTTGAGTGAAGCTGTCATGGAAATAGAAAAATCCGATCCGCGCAAACAAAAAGTAGAGCCTATTGAAGGAAGAATTTTTGCAGGAACAACGGTCAAGGCTCTTTTAGTTTCTAGTGTGGATGCAGTCTGCGGCGTATTTTCCAATAGCGATCCTACTCCAGTGAAACTTCGCATTCTCGATGACGGACATTTACCCAAGCATCTGACCGCTAAGCTCAAAGGCGGCCTCATTATTGGAAGCGCCTTTGGAAATCTTTCTAATGAACGTGTTTATATCCGATTAGAAAGAATGTCACTCTTTAATCCTAAAGGAGAAGGTATTGAAATGGAGGTGGCTGGCTATGTCAGTGGAGAGGATGGGCGATTTGGTTTAAGAGGAACAGTTATTGATAAGTCAACCAAGATTATCAAAAATGCTGCCTTTTCAGGTTTTTTAAGTGGTACAGGTCAAATACTTCAATCAGCTGTCAGCAAACGCCCTGTCGATTGTTGGAATAATTATGCTGTTGGGACGGATATATTGAAACAAGGCTGTGCAACAGGAGCTGGCAATGCTTTCGATATGTTAGCTGATTATTACATTCGCAGGGCTGAACAAGTGCAGCCTGTTTTACAAGTCAATGCCGGACGCATTGTCGATATCACTTTTACTTATGGAACTTCTTTGGGGGATTTGCATGTGAAGGAGCAAATCAAAGAATGTCGTAAGCGAAGTCGTCAAAGGGAGTGAATGAGATGAAGAAGATCATTCTAACTTTAATAGCCTCCCTTAGTCTTTTTAAAGCCCATGCGATCGAAAGGTTAAACGAAGAATACTTAATTTCTTATGGTGATCCGAATGCTCGCGTACAGGTCGTCCACTATTTCTCTTTTTTATGTCCGAATTGCATCAGCCTTTTTCAACGCGAATTTAGTGAAATTAAGGCCAAATTTTTAGATACAAAGAAAGTCCACTGGATTTTTCATCCCGTACCGATGGATGTTTTAACTTTCCAAGGAATGGTTTGCTTGCAAAAGCTGACCCCTAAGGAGAAGCGCATTTTTTTAGAAGCCATTTTAGAAGAAACTGCTTTAGAAGATCCAACCTTGTCAGCGATTATGATGGAAAAGGCAATGGAGGTATTTAACAAGCCCATTCCTAATCTGCAAGATAAAACCTATCTATCTTCTATACCCGCCTTTAAAGACGCCTATTCCTTCGTTACGCAACAAGAAAAGATCTTGGCAATTCCCACTGTTGAAATTAATGGAAAGCTTTACTCAAAAGATATTCCAGAGGTCGAATTTATTGAACTAAAATTAAAAGAGTTAGGAGAAGTTAAAGATGAAAGCTAGAAATTTCTTAAACTCGCGTCTCTTCCTCTTATCCCTCTCTTTACTGAGCTCATGCGCTATTTATGAAAATGATTTCGATTGTCCTCCTGATATAGGAGTCCCTTGTACATCTAGCTCTGATATAGAAGCGATGATTATTGAAACAGATAAAGGTCCCGATATTTTTCTTGGAAAGGACACCAATATTGAAGTGGTTTGTGATAACGAAACTTGTCCACAAAAGCCATCCATTAAAAATAGTAGCCAGCAAAGGCGAATTTGGATAGCTCCTCAGCTTACTCATTTGGGACATCAAGTTGATGGGCATTATATTTATTCCACATCTCAATTGAAAAATAACCGAGAAAAGGTCAACCCATCTTGTAATGAGTATCCTTCCCTCAATCAATCCTTTCCTGCTGATCATATCGAAGATTGTGGATTTTCTTATCCACCTATATATGAGGAAGAGTAAACCATGTTGGAAATGCTTAATAAATTTGGAGAAAAACTCAGCTATCTTCTTGGTGAGCCTGAAATTGGCCTTAAAGGATATTCCAAAGAAGGAATTAAACAACTAAAGAGAGTTTTTGAAGGATATTCGTTTGCCGATGTTCTTCCCTATCAAGCCTATGATTTAGAAAGCGGCTTATTTATCGGAAAAAACAGCGCCGGATTTGTCATAGAAACCTCGCCACTTTTAGGTGCAGATGAATCCATTCAAAGAGAAGTTTCCAGCTTATTTGAAGAGATTCTGGAAGAGGATGCTTCAATTCAATGCCTTTTATGGGCCGACCACCGCATTAATCCTCTTCTGGATGAATGGCAAGCATCCAGAGAACATACGGATGAAATTTTTCGAGAAATAACAAAAAGACGTGCTGAATTTTTTAGGAGCAATAATCATCTCTCTCCCAGGATCTATCGTTTCATTTTATCTTATTCAATTACTCACAAAAATTTAGATGCAAAAGGCTTGGAATCTTTAAATGAAAAAAAGGAAAGAATCTTAAAGATCCTTAGCTCCTTTTCCTATGCCTTTACTTGGACGGTCAATCAATTCTTAGAGACTGTTGGTGGCTTGATTAATTTTACTAATGACAGCTCCGTAAAAAAAATGCAATGGAATCGCTATGAAAGTCTTGCTAATCAATTGACTCAAGGGGGCAGCCTCAAATGGAATGAAGACGGAATAGAGTGGAAGAATGAGACTGAAATGCTCTTTAAAAGCTTCCGCGTTGTCAATACTCCCGAGTATTGGTCTTTAGCCCAAATGCAATTGTTAATTGGAGATTTGATTCGGGATACCTATCGAGTTAATTTTCCCTTCTTTTTACACTATGGTGTGCATTGTCCAAAGCAATCGAAGTTAGAAAATAGTTTTTGGCAGCGTTCACAATTTGTTGAAAAGCAAGGACGATCGCTCTCTTTACTGAGAATGATTCCTCAATTGGGAGCTGAGCTAAAAGAATGTGATGCCGTCAGGCAAGGCATACTCCAGGGAGGACGGTTTGCCTGGACTCAACTATCTGTTGGAGTATGGGCTTCGCCTAATCAAATTGCTCAAGCTGAGCAATCGGTAAAAAGTTTATTTAGAATTAACCAATTCACCTTAACAGAAAATCGCTATCTTCATCTTCCTCAATTTCTTGCGATTTTGCCGATGACCTGGGCTGAATATGCTTCAGAACTTAAAAGCTTAGGTGGACTGCTTAAGACGACTCTTACCACAGAATGCAGTAATTTTGTGCCTTTGCTTGGGGAATGGAAGGGAACCTTTTATTCGCCAGGAATGCTCCTAATTGGTAGACGAGGACAGCTAATTAATTGGAATCCATTTGATAATAGAGGGGGAAATTATAACGTCCTTGTTGTAGGCAAAAGCGGATCCGGAAAATCAGTTTTCATGCAAGACTTGCTATTAAGCGGACTAAGTACTGGATCGAAAGTCTTTATTTTGGAAGTTGGCCGAAGTTTTGAAAAGATGTGTGATCTTGTTGATGGACAGCATATTCACTTTTCCAAGCTCTCTCCAATTTGCCTCAATCCATTTACGCATATTTCATTAGAGGATGAAGAAGCTCGGAATGATTCTTTCAGCTTTCTCAAGACAGTAATCTCCTGCATGGTAGATCCTAAAGAAGGCACAACACGCCATCAGGAGGGATTAATTGAAATGGCTATTCGGAAGTCTTGGGAGAAAAAACAAAATCGATCGACTATTACCGACGTTGTCGAATGGCTTTCTGTACAAAATGATAGCGTTGCTAAAACACTTAGCATCATGCTTATGTCCTATACTAAAGACGGAATTTACGCCAAGTATTTTGAGGGGGAAAACAATATCAATTTCACCAATCCTATGGTGCTCATTGAATTAGAAGAACTCAAAGAAAAGAAAGACTTGCAGGCTGTTGTCCTTCAACTTTGCATCATGACCATTACCAACCAAGCCTTTTTAGGTGATCGTAAAACTCCTTTTTACATCTGCATAGATGAAGCCTGGGATCTTCTAAGAGCAAAACAATCTGGTATTTTTATCGAAACATTAGCCAGACGCTTACGCAAGTATTTTGGATCGCTTGTCATAGGGACTCAAGGATTTGATGATTTCTTTACAACGCCAGGTGCACAAGCAGCATTTGATAATAGCGATTGGATGTGTCTCCTTAAACAAAAAGAAACATCTATTTCTAAGTTAAATCTTTCCGAGCACAAAAAAAAGATGCTGGAGAGCTTATCAAGTCCTCATGAAAATTTCAGAGAAGTCATGATATGTGATCCAGATGGAAATTATCCGGTAGCCCGCATCGTGTTAGATCCTTTTTCAAAGTTACTTTATAGCACTAAGCCAGAAGAATATGCTCAATTAAAAGAACTTAGGAAAAAAGGGCTAAGCATTTCAAAAGCAATTAACCATTTATTGAACGGTTATGGAAAATTCTAAACCTCTTTTTAAACTTGTCCTGATATTTTATATTCTTCTAGCAGTCTTTATGGTTTGTGATTGGGCTTGGTTGGGACTTCGCTTCAATCAATCTGATAGCTTGCCCTTCTACTTCTTTATAAGCGCTAAAATTAAAAATGCAGAAGACCTTAAGATTGAAAAAGGAATGTATGTTTCATTTCGTCATTCTCTTTCCATTGTCAAAGTGGCAAAGCAGATAGCGGGAATGCCAGGCGAAGAGATCACGTACAAAGACGGTCATATTTATATAGGAGATAAAGATTGGAGTGTCCTTGATAAGACACGATCAGGCATCCCTCTTTCTCCTCAAACAGTAGAAAGAATTCCTCCTGATTATTTCTTTGTGGTAGCTACACATCCTAAAAGCTTTGATTCGCGATATGATGAATTTGGCCTTATCAAAAAGGATCAAATTATCGAGGTCTTATGGCCACTCTTTTAAAAAGCTTCTTCATTCTATCTTTTCTCTTGAGTATGGTTTTTCATATCTGTCTTTATGCCAAAGATTTAGGGGTTTGTGGACATACTTTTCCTGTAAATGAAGATAATATAATTCAATTGATAGCTAGGCGCATTCAAGAATTAAGCCAAGAAGAAGTACTTCTTTTTCAAAAAGGTATCAAAGATCGATTTGTACATTCTTATCGGAGTTCAAAATCTCTCGATTCTGTCAAAGAAGCTACCACTAAGCGTACGTTCTATTTTGATCCGACTCTTGTAGTTAAACAAGACATTTTAGATCAGAAAGGAACTATCATTGTAAAAGCTGGGACTTCAATTAATCCCCTTGAGCTAACTTCTTTGACTCAAGATCTTCTATTTTTGGATGCAACTCAAGCTGCGCATTTAAAGTGGGCTAAAAACAATACAAAGAAAGCTAAATGGATTTTGGTTCGCGGTCAACCATTTGAGCTTGAAGAAAAAGAAAATCGACCAATCTTCTTCGATCAAGGAGGCTTTTTAATCACAAAATTCAATATAAAATGCATTCCAGCCCGCGTCTCGCAAGATGGCTTACGTCTTAAAATAGAAGAAATTCCTGTTAGAGAGGCACTATGCAATCAATCATAAGTGTCTTACTTTCAATTTTACTATTTTCATCTTGCTTAGCCGAAGAGATTAAATTTCAAGTTTCTAAATCTTTTTCCGAATCATTATTTGAGAGCTTTCAATTACCTATTAAGGATCCTAGTTGGGACCAGCCAGCCCTTCAAGGATCAGATCAGGAAGTTCAGGATTGGTTAAAGCAGCAACTTAGAGAAAAAAAACAAGAGCTTGGTTTAACCCCTAATCGATCACCCTCTCACGAGATTTCTAGAGGGCAATGCCAAAAATGCTTAGCAGCTAAGCCAAATGAGGACATCGAGTTTCCACTCGTTGTTTTTATGTCTTTTTCTATGCCAGAAGCCGTATGGCTTGCTTTAGGGCAAGAAATAGAGAAATTAAACGGAATAATGGTTTTACGCGGAGTGCCCAACAATAGCTTTAAAGAGTTAGCTAATCGCTTACTAAAGCTTAAGCAGAATGGATTAAATGCAACAATTCAAATTCATCCTCAACTCTTTGAGCAATATAATATTGATCAGGTTCCTTGCTTTTTAGTCCGTGATAAAGAAAGCCTAGACAAGGTTTTTGGTAATATATCCTTAAAATTTGCATTAGAGTTAATGGCAAAAAAAGGAGAGACCGCTCTCGCTAAAGAATTAAAGGACAAGCTGCTATGAAACGACTGAAAGGGATAATTTTATTTTTCATGGGTTTATTCTTTTTCCAGTCAGAGGCAAGCGAAGGAAAGTTTGTTAATCCTTTTACAGATGTTTGTTGGGAATGCCTTTTTCCCATAACAGTAAGCAGCGTAAACATCACGCCTGGGTATAAAGATTTCGCTAATTATGATACCTACGTTTGCATGTGTGCTGGAACGCCTCCAAAAGTGGGAATCCCGCTCTCATTTTGGGAGCCGACTCGCTTAGTGGATGTTACTCGCCATGCGTACAAATTGATCGGTTTAGGAGGAGTATCAGTTGGAAAAGAGACGATAAAAAATCGAGGGACAACTGGACTTTTGGCTGATGGTCCTGAACTGTACAGTTTCTATCATGTCCATTGGTATACCTATCCAATTTTTAGTTTATTGGGCCTCTTTGCTGACTTTACTTGTATCGATAAAGGAGATTTAGATCTTGCCTATATGTCCGAGCTGGATCCAACCTGGTTTGATGATCAACTCGCGTTAATCACTAATGCGGAAGCGGCACTCTTTGGCAATCCTTTAGCTCAATTATCTTGTCTTGCAGACTGCACGGCAGCCAATGCAAATAAGCCCGTCGATAACCTGTTTTGGTGTGCTGGTTGCGAAGGATCGCTTTATCCTTTTACTGGTACTGTTTCTCATCACGTTGGTGGAGTTCAAGCAAGCTATCTCTTAATCCAGCGTTTGATTGCAAAACTTCATCGTACAGGTTTTATCAAAGGCTATGAGGAAAAAGATTTTTGTGAAGCTTCATATATGCCTATTATCAAGAAAAGCTTGTACAAAACTCAGATGGTCTATCCTGTTCCTCAAACAAGCGGAGACTGTCACACCCTAGGCAAAAGCGATGTTATTTGGGGCCAAGGAAAATCCTTTCCCATTAATGGAGAAGACTTTGTCTATTTAATTTGGACAAAAAAACAATGCTGTTTAGATGCTGTTAAGCCTGCGGCCACAGCTGGAGGTGTGGGATGGTAAGACACCTTTTCATCTTTTTTATCTTGTTGGCTATTCCTTGCTTTGCTGATAAGTCCATGAAATCTTTACTGGATGAGGGTAAATCACTTGGCAAAAAAAGAAGCAAAGAAGCTCAGGAATTTTCTAAACAGATTTCTGCGGATGATTTGCTTCCATTGGATCAAAAAGGGAAGAAATTTGATTCAGAAACTGCCAAGAGACAAATTAAAACTGGCTCATCTCCCGATTCTGAAGTTTTAGATTTGGTTTTGAGCGACGAAGTCTTTAGAAATATAAAAGAAAATAAAAATTTTCATAAGGATGAACTTTTCTTAAAGCGCTCAGAAGAAATTGCCAAGTATGCCAAAGACAATGAAGAAATAGAAGAAGAAGAGCATCTTGAATATACATTTCATCAATGCAAGGAATTTGGCGATCCTTTTTTGGTTACCTTAACAAGGGAATTGTTCCTCCAAGTCTCGGCTAATCATCAAACTTGCCAAGGTCACGAAGAGAAAATCTCTCATCCTTCTCAAGGAGATGCTGCTAAAACATTGCAAAAATATAAGACGAAGCTTTCAAAAGATCCCACTATTCAATGGTTTGATGTTCAAATCACAGGAGGAGGTATGAGAGCCAGCTATATTGTTGTAGCCAAGTGGAAGCACTATGACGGGGTAACCATTTGTGATCACTGTCAAGGTTTGGCTCAAGTGACTCAAGAACAGTGGATTTATGATGATCCAAACCTCATTCTTTTAACTCAAGGTCCTGATTGTACATTAATCGAGCAGGTATGTTTGGATCCCAATACGACTAAAACCATCAATGGACTTCTAGTGACGCGCAAATGCTGGAAGGAAAGAATGACCTTTTTCTATCAATTCCCTCAAATGAAAGACTGTCTTTTCTTAAAGAACAATTCCTGCGAACAAATTGAACAAAATTGCCTTCAACCCACCTCATTTGGTTGTGCGTTATGGGAAAAAACATTTAAGTGCTTTTCAAAAATTAAGAAAATAAAAAGCAGCAAAGGCGATGTTTTTGGTTTTGATGGAAGTCATTGGGAGACAGATTATGAGCCCAATCGATCCTTTGCAGATGTCGCAATTAAATTATCTATTTTTGAAGAAGCAGAAAAAGATTTGAAGCAAGCCAATGCCTTTGATGCAACGAAATTAACCATTTTTAAAGGCGAAAAATTTCAATGTAGCAAGAATGTGGCAGCCGACTTAATGTACGATTGCTGTTTTAGCTATTCAGGCCTAGCAAAACAATTTGGTTTGAGCAAATGCACAGCCGATGAAATTTCTCTAGCTGAAAGGCGTGAAAAAGGGCTTTGTCACTACGTCGGCTCTTATGAAGAAAAAATGCTCGATATGTGGAAAAGCCGGGATGAACATGTGTTTTGTTGTTTTTCTACCAAACTAGCTCGTGTCCTTCAAGAAGAAGGAAGGCAGCAGCTACATAAGGGTTGGGGCGAGTCCAAACATCCTGATTGCGGAGGATTTACGATAGATGAACTGACTAAACTCAATTTCTCCAAAATGAATCTTTCTGAAGTCTTTGATAAGTTGCCCCGCAAATTGCCTGATGGATTCGATCAGAAAATAGAAGCTTTTCAAGACCGCATTAGAGAACAAATTGATAGCGAAAAAAAGGAACGAGATGAAGATTAAACTCGCTTTCCTATTCCTATCTATGGCTTTAGTATTACCCTTTTGCCTTTCTTTTCTGGAAGGGGGTTGGCTTGATCGCAAAGCAGAAGGGTGGGCCTGGTATGAAGATGTAGATGAAGATAAAAAATTGGAAGAAATACCTGTTAGTGCCCCTATTCCCTCATCTCCTGTTTTGACAACAGAGACCAAGCTAGCTCCTGTCGAAGAAATTGCCAAGGTAAGAAAAGAATTAGAAGAAAAACTGGCAGAAGCCCTTTTGCAGCCTAATCCTGAAAATGTTGCAACTTATATGAAATTACAAAAAAGGTGGATTGATCAATCTGGCCTATTTGCCCAAACATGGGCACAGGTATTATTAGAAAACCCTTCCTTAGATGAAACGGTCAAATTTCCTATTTCTCAATATGGCATTCAAGTTCAAAAACAGATTCTTCAAGAGCAAAAAGACGCCTTAATTAGGCAACTAGCCCAAGAAAGAGGACTTTTTTTCTTTTACGAAGGAAAGAGCAAGGCCTCTATCATCTTTGCCATGGTGGTTAAAGAGTTTGCCAAACGGTATGGTTGGACTGTCTTAGCGGTTGCAATTGACGGGATCAAAATAGAAGGATTTCAAAATAATCAACCTGATAATGGAATTTCCAAGAGCTTTGGTGTCGAGGTAACGCCTTGTCTTTATGTCGTACATCCACAGTCACGAGAAGTTGTACCCATTTCCTTTGGATTATCCTCCTTAAATCAAATTGAGGACAATATTGTCTTGCAATTCACAGAAGAGGCATCCCTATGATTAGAAGAATTTATGGTTTTCTCTGCTATGTCTTTTTAGCCTCCTCTCCTCTTTGTGCTGATCTCAATAAGGAAATGAATCACTTTTTTCATCAATTCGGCTCTACTTCCAATGTCAATTCAGCAGAAATTTATAATGGACAAAAGGCTGGCTATATGACAGGAGGCGGAATTTCTATTAGAAACCGCGTCATGAATACCAAATTGGCAACAGTCAGTCTGCCCCGCTTTGATGCAGGATGTGGAGGCATTGATATTTTTGCTGGAGGCTTTTCTTTTATTAATCATAAGCAATTAGTTCAAACTCTCAAAAGCATTGGCAGCAATGCGAAGGGATATGCATTTTTACTAGGTTTAGAAACTGTTTCTCCACAGACAGCAAATACAATCAAACAGCTTCAAAGCTGGGCAAACAACATTAATGGAATTGGAATCAATAGCTGCGAGACCGCTTCTCAATTAGTAGGTTCTGTATGGCCTGCTAATACAGCAGCCAGTCAGCAGATTTGCCGGTCTTTGGGAAACAAGGATGGGAAACTTTTCTCAGACTTCATTGACGCTCGCCATCAATGTTCTAATCCTAAAGGATTTGACGCTGTTATGGAGGAATTACAGAGCGATGAGAAATACCGGAGCATTTTAATGGGTGACTACAACATTGCTTGGGAAGCCATGCAAAAGCAGGAATTTTTGAGCAGAGAGGACAGTAAGCCGTTAAAAGAGCTTCTGATGAGCTTGATGGGAACCATCATTGTAAGAAGAGAAAAATCAATTGAAATTGAAAGATGGCCAAGCAAGATTGAAGATGAATCCTTCTTGAAAGTTCTTTTAGATGGTGGTCAAGCAAATGGGTATAGCTGTGGGGTAGATCCCAAGAAAAAATGTTTAGTGGTAGTTGAAAAGTCTATAAGAATAGAGCCTCCTAATGCATGGATCGGCAAAGTCAAGGAAAGGCTGATTAATATGCAGAATAAAATTATAGCGGACGAGGAAATCGATAATTCGGAAAGAGAGTTGTTAGATAAATCACGGCTTCCCCTGTACAAAATCGTCAATGTCTTGACAGCTTATAAAAAGGGATATTGTCCAATCGATTTGTATCAAGTCGCTGATATCGTTGCAATGGATTTGCTTATTCAATACCTCAGGGAAGCAGCTATCATTGTTCGGGAAGGATGTACTCACTTAAGGCGCGAACAGATGTTTGCAGCTCCCATTGATGATTATTTAGTGGAGCTTGATCGTGTTGAACAAAACATTCGCTATTATGAGACGCGCGCCATGACTCAAATGGAGCGTGAGTTTCAAATGATGCACAAAATTGACATGATTGAAAATCAGATTGCTTCAGAACTTATTCTAAATTAAGAGGAAGTATGGACCTGACAATTGTCACATATGGGGGCGGAGAAGTTCTGGAGAAAATTTTTAATGCTATTGCCATGCTTTTCTATGGAGGTGAGCATAGCGTAATTCGTTCGATGATGATTGTTATTGCTTCCATCACGGGATGCTGGGCAATAAGCTCGGCCCTTTTTTCTCAGTCATTGAACCCCCTTTTATCAAAATACTTCTTCCCCATTCTCGTGATCTCTTGCTTGCTCCTTGTTCCGACCGCGACAGTTCACATTGAAGATCTACTAGCCCTAGAGGCGACGGGAGAAAACAGTGCTTTCAAATCCAAAGTATACAAGGTTGATAATGTTCCAGCCTTTCTCGCCAAATTTGCTGAATATGTGAGCTCTATTGGTTATCAATTAACTGTAGCAATTGAAAGTGTCATGCATGAAACCAATGACCTTACTTATAATGCCACAGGCATGATCTTTGGAGCAGAAGCAGCTCTTGATACAAAACGCTATCAATTGACTAATGCAACCCTAGAGCAGAATTTAAGGCGTTTTTCTAAGCAATGCGTTCTCTATGACGTTGCTTTGGGGAAATACTCCGTTGATCAATTGAAGAAGGCTTCTGACTTATGGGCCTTTTTTGAGAGCAATACTTCAAATGTCCGCATGATCAATTATTGTTCTCCTGAAACAAAGAAATGTTCTTATTTACCCTGTAAAGAATCTCTGAAGGCGATGGCACCCTATTTTGAAAGTGAAAAGGGGTATTATGCCAAAACAGATATTCTGGGTAATTTGCCTCTAACCTTTCAGGCTTTGACAGGTTTGACTCAAGAAAAAGGGAAATTGATAGGCCAACAGCTGGTTATGAATCTTTTAGCAGATGAATATAATGGCAGTCGCTTTGCCAATCATCGGGCGTATGATCAGCAGCAAAACACAATGCAAATTGCAGGGTCTTTAGCAGGTAGTACCCTTATCAGTTTGCGCGGCATAATTGAGGCTATCATTTATGCAGGTTTCATTTTTATCATTCCTCTATCTCTTCTTCCGGGAGGTTTAAAAATTATCTCTAAATGGGCAAGCTTATTAGTTTGGATTCAGTTTTGGCCGCCTTTATATGCAATTATTAATTACATTATTCAAATCAATGCACAAGAGCATGCAACAACCATTTTCAACGGCTTATCTTCTGAACAGATAGGGCTCAGTTTTTTTACCAATATTGGTCTCAAACACTTACAGAATAATATGATCGCTGCAAGTGGCTATCTTTATACCCTTGTCCCCATTCTGAGTTATGCACTCATGAAAGGAGGTGAGCATATTGTTTCTAATTTAGCTGGATCTCTGGTAGCGCCCATGCAAAATGCAGCATCCTCTGCCGCCATTGAGCAAACAACAGGCAATTACTCATTTGCCAATACAAGCTTTGGGCAATTTTCTTATCAAAATACGACGGGTTTTCAAAGCAATCTAGCCCCTTCTCTTTCATCAGGCTATTTTACCGATAATCAAGGATCTTCTACAGCTATCTATTCATCAGGTGAAAACATTTTAAAGCAGAACAATTCGGATTTAAGAACCAATTTATCCGCTGATGAATTAATCAGCCAAAGTGTGCAACGGAACGAGCAACAGGCAACTTCCTTGCTCAATAGTGCACAGCGTACTTATCAAGAGAGCTTATCTGTTCATAGTAAGACTGGGGTTGATTTAGCTGAACATTTGGCAAATTCAAGCAATTATAACGAAGGGATTTCTCAAAGAGATTGTCACACCCTTCAAGAAAGTGCCTCTTTTCTCCTGAATGAGGCTACTAATTGGGGTGAACAATATGGGCTAAATGCAAAAGAGAGCTTGGATTTATTGCTAAATGCCTCTCTTGGATATTCAGCATTTGGAGGACAAGGTTCCTATACTTTTGGGGCAGATCGAACCGAAATGTTTAATTCGGCCAAAGCTATTACTGAAGGGGAAAGTTTTCAGAAAAATTTGCAAACGATTAAAGATTTTGCTGAGTCAAAAAATTTCAGCATTTTGCAAGATGAAGGTATTCGATATGCCCAAAGCTTCAGCTCTGCTCTTGACCAGGTTAAGAGCTCTCAATCAGCCTATCAATTTGCTGAAAACTATCTGGATCAAATCTCTCAGAATGCGTCATGGTTAAAACAAAATGCCCATTTGATAAAACAATCTCTCAATCAAGACTTTGTTAATTGGAGTCAGCAAAAGTTTGCTCGAGAAGGAGGATTTAGTCGTGTAGAAGAAATTCTTTCTCAAGGCTCAGAGCAAGATAAGCAATGTTTAGCTATGGAATTCATTCAAGATCTTAGGAATGAAAAAACGATGGATTATTCTCCTCTTTGGAAACAGCCTTCTTTTATCCCCGTTCCTACCCTTGATCTAAAAGCTGAGGAAGAAAGTTTGGGAGAAAACGGAGTTAATTTATTGAAACAAGGCATTGAAGGAGGCTTTACAGATAACAAACTCCATCGATGGGATTCAAACGAACGAATGGATTCTCTGAGTGCTCGTCATACTCAAAATAAAGAATTTTATAAGGATCAAATAGAAGATAGCTTTGGAAAGCTGACAGCTTTGCAAGAAGATGGGCAAATCAAGTTTCAAGAAGAAAAAGATAAAATCCTAATCGATCGTGCTACTAAGCATGCTATTCCTGAAACTCGTCAAGCGCTATTTGATCCGCCTTATAATCACATTAAATCGCAATTTCAGAAACCATTTTGGCTAAAGGATGATGAATAAATGGGGGTCATCCATACTTTGACAGAAGGGGGGCAAATTTGGGCCCACCGCGTGCGCATGTTCAAACAAGTAATGAAGATTGCTATTATCTTTTCCTGTCTTATTTGGATTGGATTATTTGGCTATAGGATGAGTCGTTTGCCTAATCTGATTTATTACGCATCTTATTATCATTTACAGGCTAATTATTCTTTATCGGCTTCTGTGGATCAAATAGAGGTAGATCATCAAATTTGGCAGGTAATCGCTCATGAAAAGCAATCTCAGAGATTAAAAGTTAGTTCTAAGCGGGTCTTTAATTACACAAAACCTTATTGGGATCAATTAGTTCTGATAGGCCATCAAAACTTAATAATGACAAGCCAAATTACTTTTTTTGCTTTTATTGGAATTATCTTTTTCTTTTTTATTAGAGGGAGGATTTCTAAGAGGAAAGAACACATTTCGGGAAAGAAAGTGTCCTCTGCTTGGAAAATAAAAACCTTATTAAAATTGAAAGGACAAGCCTCTTCTATTAAGCTTGGCAATTTACCAATTGTTAGGCGATCTGAGACTCAACATATTTTGATAACAGGCGGAACGGGAAGTGGTAAAACAAACTGTTTTAATAACATTTTACCTCAAATTCGAAAAAATAAGCAGCGAGCTATCATAATTGATACAACAGGAGTTTTTGTTGAACGATATTTTAGAGTAGGAAAAGATATTTTGCTCAATCCATGTGATGAAAGAAGTGTATCTTGGCATCCTTGGATAGAATGTCGAGATAGGCTTGATTTTGATTCCCTTGCAGAGGGATTTATTCCTCAAAGTTATTCAGAAAATGATGAATATTGGAGAACCGCATCTCGCAGTCTTTTGAGCGCTGCTTTGCTAAAATTAAATTTCCAGAAAAATACTTCTGAGCTAACAAATAAGCTATTATTTGAACCTCTTTCTAAGCTAGCTGAATTTGTTCAAGGAACGAAAGCAGCAGCTCATATTGACTTGAATTCAGAAAGAACTGCTGGGTCGGTAAGATCTGTGGCTTCCTCTTTTTTGGGTTGTTTAGAATTTTTACAAGACACAGAGAGTCCATTTTCAATTAGAGAATGGATAGAGAAAGAGCAAAATGATAGTTGGTTATTTTTGGCGTGTAAACCCATTCAAAGGCCAGCACTAAATCCTCTTATTGCGGCGTGGTTTTCTGTCGCTATTCGAAGTTTAATGCAATTAAAGCCAAGCTTAGATAGGAGAATATGGTTTATCATTGATGAGCTTCCTTCATTAAATAAATTGAAAGATTTGGATATTCTTCTGTGTGAAAGCCGCAAATATGGGGGCTGTGCCCTATTAGCACTTCAAAGTCCAGCCCAGCTCAATTCTATATATGGCCCCAATGGCGCTAAAACTATTTTGGGAAATTGTGCCACTAAAATTGTATTTGCAGAACAGGATCCAGAAGTTGCAGAGCAAATTTCTAAAATTTTTGGCGATAGAGAAATTAAAGAATATCAAGAAGGCTTATCCTATGGAGCTAACGATGTCAGGGATGGAGTGAATTTATCTTTGCAAACTCGCAACATTCCTCTTGTTAATACAACAGATATTCAATTTTTAGAGAAGAACCAAGCCTACATTAAGCTAGCGGGTAATATTCCAATTGCAAAAATTAATTTTAAAATTATAAAGTAGGGAAATAGGGAGGCTTATATGCCATACTTTATTTTTTTTGTGAATAAACCCATTAGCATTTTGTACTATATAATGGGATTATTGGGAATAATTGTCTCTTCTTACATTGAAGCTGCTTTAGTGGGAGACGTGAACATAACTTTTGGATTATTTCCTAGAGCAATAGCATTTACTCTCTGGTATCCTTACTTTTTATTTTATTTTTATATTTTAAATGATAATGAAAACTGTAAAATCCAAGGTGTAAATTTATTCTGCCTTAAAGCATCTATGAAAATGGCATTTTTTATTAATCTGGCAATAGTAGTTATGATTTGTTGGGGCATTGCCAAGATTAATGCACACTATACAGAAATCTCTTTGTATTGTTCTTTATTTATTTTATTCTATAGCGGGTTAAGTATTAAGTTATTGGAAAAATACATAGTTGCAAGACTCATTTCAGAAGGCATAAAGAAAAATGTAAAGCTTAAGGATTTCGATTTAAGTAAATTCTATACTGAAGCTAGAGAAGTTTTTATGAAGAAGCTAGTGCACGAGTAGCGATGTTTGGCGGTTAATATCGCGACGCGATATTAACGGCCAAACGAGCGTTGTTCTTATTGAGCAGTAATGCGAGAGCGGCCGGACTGGCTTACGATGACATAAACAGGTTGTTCAACACCAAAGCAATCATCCATTCCTTGAACCACAGTCATTAATCTTCCATCATTCAACTCAACAATGTATTCCAAAGCTGTTTGTTGTTTTAATTTTTTTTCAATAAAAGCCCCTGTTACGGCTCCGGCAGCAGCTCCAGCTGCCGTAGGAAGTAAATTCCCTCGACCTAGGACATTGCCAAGCACGCCACCAGCTACTCCTCCACTAGCAATACCCACTTGATTACTATCTAATTGCTCACTTTGCTCAACTGTTACTTCACGCACATTTTTAATCACCCCTGTATAAGTAAAGGAGGCTTCTCCTACTTGCCTAGAAGCATAGACATCAGAAGAAATTTGTCTAGCGCAAGACGCTAGAGATAAAGCACTAATTGCCAAAAATAAAACTTTCATCGCAAGTTTCATACTCTCATCCATTTGGTAGATTTTTTGATATGAAATCAAACCTCATTTGATTCAATTATGAATTGAACGTAAATAAATTATGTTATTTAATCAAGTAAATTATATGGTTTTTCTTACATATTGAATGTTTATTTTAATAATGAAATAAACGGGATTTTAAATCCGCTTTAGGGTTTGCAAGGAAGTCAAAATTTTGTTTAAATCTAATATTTTATAGATAATTAAATTCAATAAATAAAAGGACTTATGAATCCTAACAATACTTCCTTAAACAAATTAAAAAGTTTTTCTATTCGAATAGCGGAGCATTTGTATGAGCGATTTTCTAAACACATTCAACTTCTTAAATATGTAAGAAAAACATCAAAAAATAAAGCAAAGTGGATAGAAGAATCCTTTATCGAAAAATTAGAGAGAGAACGAGAACTCAGCTTTGATACCATTCCAGATGAGAAAATTTTGCATTTTAAAATCGATGAGCAATTGTACCAAGAAATAGAAGATAGAGTTAATATTATTAAAAAATTTCGTAATTACTCCAAGAAGCAATGGATGGTGGAAGCTATTTATGAAAAGCTGGAAAGAGAGGAACAAGAAGCGAAAAGACTGATGCAGAACATGCTTCAAGAAGCATCTAAAAGAGAAGATTTAAAAATTGAAAATGAAATTTTATAGCCTATCAAAATAGGCAGCAAAATAGCGCTATATTCATCTTATAGTTAAATAAGAATCCTAGCTTACATCTTAGGAAAAATAAATATTATCAGACGTGACTGGGGTGCGGGTAATGCAAGCAAAAACCATGAAAATTTAGTTATATTTGATTTGTTATCCCAAATAATCTAAAATAAAAATAAAGGACATCTCATGCCGTTTAAGCCGCTAGATGAAAAAAATCTACCGACAATATTTGAAGATGATTGGCTGGAGTCTCGTAAAAGGCAGCATTGATTATAAGCTGTACGATGAGAATGGCGCTTTTATTTGCTCTATCAAAATTGCTCATGGAAAGAAGAGTAAACAAAAAGTTGTTGCGCATAGTGTTCATAAAACCGAAGTTGAATTTAAGAAGAGAGGTTGGCCATGGCCACCACAAAAGAAATTAAAGAACAGTTAAAAATAGCTCTTAAAGAAGTTGGTGAGATCAAGCCTTGGTATGATAGATCTTTTAAAAATTGGATCTTCAGTCATCCCGCTTACCCCGTTGAATATGCTGGTGATTCAAAAGATGAAGTCATAGAAAAATATCCCACGTATCTTAGAGAATTCATAAAAGAAAGACTCAATGATAACTTAAGCCCATTGACAGAAAGGGAAACAAAGGGAAGAGGAGGGAAACGGGAAGGCGCAGGCAGACCAAAAGGAACAACCAAAGAGCATAAGACTCGCATCTACATTCCCGATGATATTGCAGAATGGCTTAAGCAACCTGGCGCTATGGAAGAGTTGCGTAAGTTAATGCGTCGTCGTTCGGTCGCTTAAATGTTTATTGATTTTATTTCTAGATTTGATTTGTTCTTCTAAATTACAAAAGCTTTAAGCAGCAAAGAGGATGGCATTCCCATAAATTTTTTACTTTCAAGGACTTAATCTGGAAGAAAAAGGCTTTAAGATGTTTTTCTGCTCTGCAAAAGATTAATGCTCGCGATTGTTTAATTGCTAAGGTCACTCAATCTTCAAGGCGGCAAGCGAATAAGAGAGGTTTTGTCTTTGCGGACAGAGCAAATAGATTGAGAGGAAAGAGAAATAACATTTACCCAAAGCAAAACAAAAGGCGTAATCAAACAAACAGTAATAACTTATCCCGAAACCCTTATGCTAGCACTAAAGGAACATATTGGAGACCGAAAAGGGGTTGCCTTTCTTTCAGGTTATATTGAATCGGGTCGCTAATACATTTGCTAAGGCCGGCAAAATGGCTGGAATTCCATTCAAAATATAACGCCTCATGTTTTGCGAGCTTCAGTGGTAACTTATTTAAAGCAGCAAGGCTTTTATTCAAAAGGTGAACGACCACGTATCAAGCGAGATGGTTAACGCTTAAAACAAGTATGCTCGTGCGGATAATACTAGTAAAAAGTTATCTTTATAGATAAGATTTATAAAATTTTATTTGTTAGGGTCGCAGCATTTAGGAATACAGTTAGGTCTGACAACGCTATACATTTCAATATGCTCAGGTTTTATTTCTCTTGAAACTAAGATCTTTATCTTATTTGCAATGTCTTCAAATAGAATTTTTAATATTCTTTCTTGGTTATCTGTGATTAAGTTTGTAAAAGATTGATTTAGGAACACAATAAGCCTAATTTCAAAAGGATTGCTTTTTTTCAGATTTATAGTATCCATATGAGAATATGCAATATTTAAGATATCGCTTCCGCTATAATTTTGAACCTCTTTTGCTGTGGCTTCTATTACTAGCTCACATTTATACAATTTAAAATCTGAAAGAAGTAGATGGCAAGTGCATTATAGACTTAGGAGCAGGGAAATTATTTAAAAGACTGCAATTAGATCATTTATCTCTGAATGTTTTTAAAAAATTTTTATCACCAACTTCTATTGCTAAAGTAGTAGTTGAGACAGGCCTGCCAGAGGCAGATATTAGCAATTTTTGTGCGCATCTGTTAAAAGAAGGAATTTTAATTCCATATCAAATTATTCCAGAAAATTATACTAGGTTTGATAGGCATCTTAACTATTATTTGCTTAATGGATTGGATCCCATAAAAACTCAGGATAATCTTAAGAAACTATCTATTACCCTGTTAGGTGTTGGGGGAATTGGCAATTGGATCGCTTTAAACTTTGTAGGAATGGGAATCCAAAAAATTAGGCTTGTTGATCCTGATATAATTGAAGAATCGAATCTAACAAGACAAGTTTTATTTGGCGAAAAAGATGTTGGAAAATTTAAAGTTGAGATAGCAGAAAAACAGCTTAAAGAAAGAAATAAGGATTTAACTATAGAAGCTATCAAAGAAAAGGTAACAGAATCTAATATATCAGATTTGATTGATAAGGCTGATTTTGTCATTTTATCTGCTGATAGGCCTTTCTTCTATATTCAAAAACTGGTAAATCAAGCCTGTGTAAAGCTGAAAATTCCTTTATTAAATGTAGGTTATGCAGCAGGAGAAGGCTTAATGGGACCTCTTGTTATTCCTGGTGTTTCCTCTTGTCTTGCTTGCAATGGATATTTAGATGGAAATAATTACTATTTAAAAGAAAAAAGAAACGCCGAAGAATTGGCTAATCATTTTAGATCGCCTTCTTTTGCTTGTTTGAACTCTCTAATCTCTTGTATGGCTTCTTTCGAAATCATAAAGTTTTTTTTGGGATATGGTGAGTGTATATCTGTGAATAATGCAATTCGTATAGATCCTCTAGATTTTAGTATTAGAAAAGTATCCTGTGTAAGGAATCCACAATGCAGTATATGCCAACAAGTATGATTACTAATATTTATCCTAGTTATTTAGAAATGGAATCAAAAAACATGGAGACAAGAATAACTCTTCGGTCTCTATCTCGGGATGACTTAAAATGCTTTTATACATGGGCTAGTGATCCTGAAGTAGCTCAGACTATGACTTGGGAAGCTTATTCTTCGGAAGAAGAAGCTTATAAATTTTTAGTTGAAGTAGCAGAAAAACATTCTTGGTTTAAAGCCATTTGCCTTGACGGAGTACCTATAGGTTCGGTTACTTTATCTCAAGGTAAAGGCAATGCTGCTTGCCGAGCAGAGTTAGGCTATGTATTGGCAAAAGCATATTGGGGGAAAGGCATAGCAACACTAGCTGTAAAAAATGCAATTAAACAAGGTTTTAATGACTTGGGCGTTAAACGCATCGAAGCATTAGTTGATCCAGAAAATATATCTTCTCAAAAAGTATTAGCAAAAGCTGGACTGAGTTGTGAAGGACTTCTTAAAAATTATATTCTTTTTAAGGGAGAAATGAGAGATCGGTATATCTATGCAATTGTTAACTGATTAATAAACTAAAAAGCTGTCAAATTAGCATACTTGTTTGCTTGAAACTTTATCCTACGGAATAATAAGTTGTTTATGGATACCTATTAGTATTAATAAATACGGATTGGAATTGCCCCTATAAAACCGGACCACTAACTTGCGATTTGTAATTTATTTAAATACTCTCTTGGAGAGAGCATTTTTAAAGCCTTGTGAGGGGCTTTATTATTGTAATCATCTATCCATTTTGGCAATTGTTCCAAAATAGCCTTGGCATCTTGAAGATTGCCAAAATAAACATAATCTCTTTTAAAAGTTTTAACAAAAGCTTCAGCCATGCCGTTGCTTTCTGGACTGTAAGCTGGAGTTGTTCTTATTTCTAAGCCAAGCATTCTTCCAAAGTTTACTGTTTCTTTAGCTGTATAGCAGCTGCCATTATCGCTGAGCCATTGCAATCTTGCATGCGCTTTTGGCCGGCCAAAGCGATATTCAACTGTTTCTAGCATTAAGTCTCTGATCATTTGGCCATCAATGCCTATGGTTGAAGCAACATAGCGCATAATTTCTCTGTCGCAGGTATCCAAAGAGAAAGCGACATGAACGCGATCTCCATTGAAGCACTGAATAGAGAAGCTATCTGAGCACCATCTTGTATTGCTAAAAAGAGTCTCTACTTTACCTGTATGAGCTCTGCTTGGCCTTCTTGCAGGCTTTTGCAATAAAAGATGATGTCTCTTCATTAACCGAAAAATTCTTTTATGGTTAATGAGATTTTCTCCTCTTGCCGCTAACTGCTTATTAATAAGAGCCTTCACTCTTCGATATCCATAAGTCGGTCTCCCTTTAATGACTTCTTTTATTAAAGCAATAATCTTCTCGTCATTTGCCTGGCAATAGAGGGCAGGCTCAGGAGAAGAGGGCTTCTTTAATTGTTGCATAAGATTAGACCGAGACACTTGCATGGCTTCTGCTATTTTCCTTATGCTAAATCGTTTAAGTTTGGCAAGGGCTGCCGCAAGATGAGTTTTTTTTCCTGCCCTATCTTGATCGCTTCTTTTAAAATTTCATTTTCTAGCGTCTTCTTACCAAGCATGCGCTCCAATTCCCGGATACGCTTTTCCATTTCCTTGACTTGGCTCTTAGGGACAAGTTCTTCTCCACTTTGAATTCCTTGAAGTGCACCTTCTTCCATCTGTCTCCTCCATGCAAAAAGCTGACTTGGTGTTATACCATATCTTCTTGCAACTTGGGAAACAGATTGTCCTTCCAGATAAGTCTCTTCAATAATTTGTTTCTTCTCTTCCAAAGACCAACGTCTTCTTCTTTCTACTGATGTAATGAGTTTACAATTAGTCATAAATCTAGTCATACTCCTATCTCTTAAGGAGCAAGCTAGGTGGTCCTGTCTATTTAGGGAGCACTACATCTTTCATGTTGTTAGAGAATTTGATAAATATAAAGGCACCAGAAAAATTGAACCCAAGCTAATTGCAAAATGGGAAAATGGATTACTTCTATTTTATGATTCCATTCAGTGAAAGAAATACTTTAAGAGAAAATAAATATTATCAGACATGATATGGTTATTCTATAAATGATGAAATCAATTTTATTTGATAATATATACCGCATTCAATTATGCGATTTAATAGAAATTTAATTATTGAGAATTATCCACTTTAAAGTTATATAATTTTTTATAAATCTATACCAGAAGGTTTGTTTGGGGTGATTTTTATAAGAAAGAAGGAATAGGGTCCCCCCAGGGATTTTATCCTCAAAGTCAGGAGACTATGGAAAATTTTTTCAATTCGGGAGCTTAATCTGGGATGAAGAAGACATCTCAAGTCACGCAGCTTTGCGCCTTTTGGAAATTGTAGATAAAGGAATCTATCGCCCTCAAATTTACAGAAAAAGAGCTTAATTAAGAATTATTATGGCAGTAGGCATACCTTTTACGTGGAAGGCTTTTATTGTAAGCTGGGCTTTTATAAAATAGCCTGGTTCCAGGAATGGAAATTAAAGCATGCTTATATTATAAAGAACTAATCAGGAAAAGCTAAAACAAAATACATCTCGTCAAAAGCTTATTCCGAGAGATAACTTTACAATCTCATCAAAAAAAAATTGAAAATTTTCTAAAGGGATCTCTTAGCTTAAGTAAGGAATTAAACGAAATTCATTCCTCCTGTTATAAATGGGCTAAAAAGCAAATAGAAATAGAACGTGATTTTATTGCCCCTGAAGAATGCCTTTGGAAGGTTGAGGAATTCTGCCATTTCTTAGATCTGAAACCGAATAACGAAAATTAATTAAGAGCCTGCGTGAAAAAGAAATCGTCATCTCACTTCTCTTTTCGTCCATCTTCCTGGATAACCGCTTTATGCTTAGGTATAGGAATTGGCATAACCAGCCAACGCATACCTGAACTAAGGGCTTATACAAATCAAGTTGTTCAGCCAATCGAGCAGCAGGTATTTACTCACCAATATACGCAAGAGAGCCGCTTTTCTGGGCAGCCCATCTCTTCCTTTCATATCAACAGGCCTGGCTATTCTCTTGCTTATGATGCCCGCAATCGCAATCCTGCTTGGGTTTATGAGCATCTCACGGCAGAGAGTATTAAAGGCGATACTGACCGCTCACATTCTGACTTTAAAGAAGACGACAGCATACCACCTCATCTACGAGCTACATTAACAGACTATCGAGGAAGTGGATTTGATCGTGGACACATGGCGCCAGCCGCCGATCATCGCTCCAGTCCTTCGGCAATGGCAGATACTTTTTTCATGACAAATATGTGTCCGCAATGCCCAGAGCTAAATCGTGGGTATTGGTCTAAACTGGAAAAGCATGTAAGAGACCTAACTAAGCAATATGCGAATATCCACGTCGTCACAGGCCCGCTCTATTTGCCTTATACAGATGTTGACGGCAAGCGATACGTCAAATATCAGGTCCTAGGTTCAAACCGTGTCGCAGTGCCCACGCATTTTTTTAAAGTACTGACTTTGGATAAAGGTCATGGACAAGCTTTGACTATTGCCTATATCCTGCCTAATGAGCCTGTACCATCAAATACGCCATTAGAGAAATTTCAAACGTCCGTCCAGAAAGTAGAGCAAGCGGCAGGAATTCTTTTTAATCCAGCTAACAATAAATTTTAAATGGTATTTGAATGAAAATCTTTTACACTGGTTTTTTATGCTGTAGCCTTAATTTTACCAACCTTATTGGATCCGAGGATTTTGATGCAAAATATCAAGAAATATTCGATTTATCCGCAGAGAAGCTATGTATTTTAAAATCAATTGATAATCTGGATAAAGCTATTAACCTATGTTCTGATATCCAAGACATAGAAAATCAGCAAGCTGTTTTTAGTCGATTAAGTTTCTGTTTTCAGGGCTTAAAGAGCGCGTTCTGGGCAGCTGATTATGAAAAGGCAAAACAAATTGTATTAACATTAAATGAAAATCTCGGGGAAATTTTAGCTGATTGTATAGAATCCAAAAGAGATGAAATTACTGCTGCTGTAAACGCCATGATGGCTGCCATCGAGACAGATAATGAAGAAAGGTCTTAATTTATCTTCAAAAAATTATTAATAAATAATTTTGATTTAAGTTCTCCTGAAAAATTTTATTTATTGCAATAAATAAAATTTTTTAACGAATATATAGGAGAACAAAATGAGAAAGATTTTTTATAGTTTGTTTTTAACATTATCACTTAGTATTTCAACTAGTGCCTTCGCCGAAAGAATTTATATCAGTGCAAAAGATGTAATGGTTGCTGAAAATGGAATTATTGTGAATTTAAATGATTATGCTGAAATGGTGGATGCTATTTACTACGATGAAAATGGAATTTTCTTCGAACCCAAAGTAGCATGGATGTGTTCAAATGGTCATTATGTGAGTGGGACGACAACTTGTCCAAAATGTGGCGATAAACAAAGAAAATAAGAATGATTTAATGAAGAAGCATTTAGTTTATTTTTCTTTATTTTAAGGATTCAATTGAATTTCAAAGTCTTCAAGAAAAATTAAAACAAATTCCAAAATGGGTCATACATTCATTTCGATATTAAATCTTTCGGAGAGAGCTTCATGCCTCTTTACTATAGTAATAATTCTTGTTAGCATAGGGTTATACTCTTTTCGTTCGATTCCTACCATATAATTCACATAGTTTTAGATACTAATACTGCTTTGCAACACGTGAATGATGCTAAACTACGATTCAAGAGTTGAAAGGAGATAGCAGTATTTCAACAACAGGCCATTATCTCTAGAGCTCTTTGAAGCAAGTTAAGAAGAAATTGCAAGGTTGGTTATTGTAATTGAACTTAAAAGTGTTATATCAAGCTCATTCCAATTCTAAAATTTTGATTGGTTGTTAAATTCTAAATTTTGATATAACCATCCTCTTTTATTTTTAGGAGCGATAACAATGAGAATGCTGTTCTTTTCCTTTATCGGATTACTAGTTACGACTTTTTCTTTTGCATGTGAATGCGAGCATGTTTATGAATATGAAATAATGGCTACTGTTGATGCTGAATATGATGAAAATGAAGATGACTATTTATATGATTCCAATATATGTAGACAGAGGGAAGATGATCCTAAAAAACTTTTAAAATTAGCATCTTATGCTTTTGATAAATTAAGATATAGAAAATGCCTTCAATATATTAAACGATATGAAGATGTCGTTTCTCCGCCTCCCTATGCACCTTCTAAAGAACAAAAAATTATTATTGAAACTTACAGGGCTTATTGCAAAAAATACTTAAAAAGTTATGACAGTGCAATCGATCACTTTGAAAATATTATTTATTTAATAAATGACCGTTCCGATGATAGTTTTGAATTAAAGGATGAATGTAAATTTATTACTTATTTTGAGCATGCTCAATGTTTTCTCCTTAAGGGTGAGAAAAATGAATACAGGAGAAGAATCAAGAAGATAATAGAAATGAGAGTTGCTCCTAGCTATAGCTACTATGTGAAAAACGACTTCAGAATTAACCACCAGCCCTGTTTTCATAATCATCCAATTAGTAAAACTGAATCCTTCTACTTTCATGAGTTAGCTCCTCGATTATTAGGAGAAGAGCTTTATGCAACAATGGTTAAGAATCAACAAACACCTAAATTTTATACGGTTGCTGATCTAGATGAAGACAAAGAATTTTGCCGCAGGCTGTGTGGTCGAGCAAGTATTCTAAGCGCTATAATAGTTGGTTGTATTACGAAGAAAGCTGAAGCTATAGCAGCAACCATGGCTCTTGGAGAAATTCTTTTAGATTGTGATAATTGTTGCAATGAAGGTTTTGGAAGTAAAAATTGTTTAAAAGATATAAAAACAGTTTTTTGGCAAGTTTGTCAGGAAAATTTACTAGAAGGATTATAAGATGGAAAATTTGATCATCCTTCCATTTGGCATTATTTTAGGCTGGATCTTATATAAAATAGGTAATAACCATCCAACTATTACCTACTTAGTTGGCATTTTACCCTATTTTGTTTTCTTTTGGTTTTCAAGCTATAATAGAGAGCTTTGGGGACCTTATCGAATAGCTATCCTCTTAGGCACAATTCTCGCTATTATTATCTGGAAAAGCCTAGAAGCAATAAATAAAAAAAAGAATGTCAGTATTTAATTGAGCTGATCTGGACTTAATCTGACACCTATATTAAATGTTATATAAAATAATTGAGACCGAAGCCCAAGTTTTCCCAGAGGGCATCGGTCTCCATAACAAATATAGGTGTATTATGAATCATAGCGATCAACATAAAATTATCAAGAATAAACTAGGTCTTTTGCAGCTTGCTCATACACTTGGTAATGTAAGCCAAGCTTGCAGAGTTATGGGCTATTCTCGAGATAGCTTTTATAGGTATAAAGAGCTTTACGAGACCGGTGGAGAACTGGCTCTGCAAGAAATAAGCCGCAAGAAACCCTGTCTAAAAAATCGAATAGATGAAATACAACAAATGCATCATTTATCAATCCCGTATTAAATTTACGCTGGAATTACGACCCAATTTATTATATACACAACGTTTACAAATTAAGAGAAGAGCTACGCATTTCTACTAAGAAACATGATGAGATAGTACAAGAAACATATAGAAATTGTATTAGAGAAAAAAAAGAATTCATAAGGCCAGATTTCCAAGAAGGTAGAGAAGCATGGTCGTGTTGGGAAAAATCCTATAAACAAAAACAGATCGATATCCTACAGACAATAGAACCAGGGAGTTGGATAGAAGTAGAAATTACATTATTCCCTTCAAACTTGTTGGAGATAGATTGGATGGAATTCTCCATAGACATATCCACTATTAGCCCATAAGAGCTAAATCTATTAATTTTTAAATCTCTTCCTGCTTTTGAGCAAAGGACCTCTCTTTCATTTTTCATGGTGCAGTAGCGGTGCAATGATGCAGCACTTTTACCCGCATGATTGCACAAAAACCGATAGCAATCAAATCGTATCTTCTTTAAGATTATGTTCATAGCGGTTGGATGATGTTGAGTGAAACGGAAGTCCGCCTCCCTCATAACCCGCTGGTCGTAGGTTCAAATCCTACTTGCCCCACTTTTTTTAATTTGGCTTCATAACAGTGTATAGATGGGAAATTGATGTAGCGCCAGATTTAAGACTTTTAGCGATTGTCACTAGCGTGGCACACTGGCGGCACACAAAGACCCTATACATCCCAGCACTTCCCAGCAAAAGCAATCATCAGATTGTCATCATTGCTCACCGTTTAAACTTAAAAGCGGAGATTGAGCAACATGGCAACTATTCAAAAACGAAAGAATAAGAACGGAAGTACCAGTTATCGGGTCATGATTCGACCCAATGATGGACTGCCTCCAACTTATAAAACCTTCCCAACACTTCAAGAAGCCAAATCATGGAGGATTTTTATGCTCAACTTTCGGTTTATCCAGAAATACTAGAGTTTGTTAATCAAGCAATAGAAATTGTTCGAAAAAATCATAATATGATCATAAATAGTCCTTCTTCTTATTCAGTTAATACTCATAATGATTTAAATCCAGGAAATATTCTTACAGTGAAGATCCTTTTTATGATTTAAGCTATTTTGCAATTTTTCATGCATATGACAAGGAAATAGAAATGACCCTTCTAAACACTTATCTTAATAGAAATCCTAGTCCAGAAGAATTGCATCGGTATTATCTAACTAAAAGTGTTAATTTTGCTAGAATTTCTTTATCCTGTTTTTTCATATCTTTTATCCAAAATGTACCTGATATTGTTTCTGATATGCCTTTAAAGACTTGGAAGGATTATGCAAAGATTCTGGCAGATAAGACATATGGTAATTTATCCATTTCTCAATTTTTCTATAATTTAGCACGAGCAGCTCTTCAAGAAGCTATCTTTCTGAATTAAAAGATTCATTTTATCAAATCTTTTGTGAGATAATAAAAAGCGGTATTTCTGGCATATCCTTCTCTAAAAAAATCAATGGCAAAGCCATTCTTTTGGTAGAATTCAAGCGCTTGAAAGCTCATTGTTTCGACAAATGCAAATTGGCAGCCTCGTTTTTTGCCAAACTCTAATGCATATTCCATTAGCTGAGTGGCGATTCCTTGGCCTCTATATTTCTTTTCTACAAAAAGATATTTGATATGCAGCTGCTCCCAAAATATTTGAACAACGATAGCACCTATAAATTTGCTCTGATCGAAAATCTCAAATGAAATAGGTTCTTCACTCAAGCCATTGATGCCAGTGGCCTCAATTGCTTGCTCACTAAAGCCTTGAAAAATTTTCTTTTTGATCTCATCGCTAAGTGGATTTTGCTTAATTTGAAAGCTCATAATTTCTTGCCCACTGCAATATCATGAGGACTTGATGGTTCGCCACTCGGATCATCAAAAGGCATATCGCTATAGCCATTCTTGCGATAAAGGCTAAGAGCATCTGGTCTTGCTTCATCATGAATAGATTTAATGCCTTGTCTTTTTAGCCATTGTTCACACAGCTCAAGAAATTGCGAACCAAATCCTTGATGACGGTAAGGTTCATCGATGACAAAAATTCTGAGAGCTGCTCTTTGACCTTGCCAAAATTGAATATGTGCATATCCAAGCATCTCAACACCTTGATAAAGAATCAGATGTGCGTGCTCTTGATGATCGAATGTCCATGTGTAGGGATCGGCCATAGATAAGGGATCAAAAAAATATTTTTGCCTTAGCTTTCGGGCAAAATTCAACTCAGCATAATGTGTGCATTTCATGATGCGAATGCGATTAAAGTTTGCTGCCTTTAAGACTTTTCTTATGAAAGCATCCTTGCCAAGATTATATCCTGTAAAAGCCGAGCCTCTCTTTTCATAAGAAGCTTCATCTTTTAAAAGATTTTCTTTTAAACTAGCGTACTCATTTCTGGCTTCTGGATGATTCCTTAAATAGTCTCTAAAAGTGAGATTGAGCTCAATTTCTGGATGACCTTCTTCATAAACATGGAGATTTGTGTCCACAACCTTTCAGAGCGGTTAAAATAAAAGCGCATGGGAATATTGTATTCGCCTTTATACTTAAACCTTAAGCCTTCGCTTCCGTAGGATTTTCGACAACTCCAATGATGTCAATGACAGGTTTTGCAGAAAGTCCTGGTACCGACGTTGAGCCGACATGATAGAGATTCAAACAGTTAGAACCCAAAACTTCTTTAATTTGCGATGCCTCTCTTTCAAAGCTGATTGGCCAATCAGAGCAATAAGGGATTACAATAATTTTCTTAGTTGTCATAACTTGTTCATTCTTCAGGAATTAAATATTATTATTCTACCAAAAGGGAAAGCTTTAGGCAATTAAGAATCAATCCTAAAAGAAAATTTTCACTAGAAAGATCTCTAAAATTTCATTGAAATTATATCCCAAAATTGGGATAATCGATATTTGGAGGGCATATGAATCAAAGAAAGCCGATTATCTGGGTAGGATCAAGTAAAAAAGACTTTATGGATTTTCCGAGTGATGTGAGAAAAGAGATGGGGCATGCTTTGTATATTGCCCAAAAAGGAGAGAAGCATAGAGATGCTAAGCCTTTAAAGGGTTTTGGCGGAGGGAGCGTTCTTGAGATTGTTCAAAGCGACGGTCAAGGAACTTATCGCACGATTTATACTGTTCAAATGGAAGAGGCTGTATTTGTCCTTCACGCCTTTCAAAAGAAATCAAAGACTGGAATCAAAACACCTAAGCAGGAAATTGATTTAGTCGAACAGCGGTTGAAGAGCGTTCACCAAAAGTATAAATAATAGAGGAAAGTCATATGGTTAAGAAAAAAAAAGAACAAGAAGACATAGAATTTGAAGTGGCCAGCGAAAACATTTTTGCAGATATCGAGATTGAAAATGCTGATGAAGAATTAACAAAAGCAGAGCTTGCTTGGGAGATTGATCATATCATTAAAAAGCGTAAGCTCACGCAAGCAAAGGCTGCTGAAATGATGGGGATTAATCAACCTAAAGTTTCTGCCTTATTGCGCCGCAAGCTCTCTGGTTTTTCTGTCGAGCGTTTAATGCATTTTTTAAATTTGCTTGGACAAGACATTGATATTGTTGTAAGGCCAAAGCCCCGCAATCGTAAAATTGCAAGAGTTCATGTCGTCAGTCATGAAGGTTATTTAAACATCCCTTTAGCCGCTAAATCGTTATGAAAAAAGTGCCATTGCTGATTTAATCAGTTAACTCGGATTAATTTTTAACTTAAAAAGGCATTATCGATGAAGATAAAAGCTAAGGGTAAATGTGTTAAGTGTGGCGAGGTATGCAACTCAACCCAAGCAAAAACTCATTTATTAGGATGCATTGCTCAATCAACCTCTGAGGGATACTTGGTAAGAGTAGCTTGGGCAGAACAGCCAAATCTATATTGGATGTTTATTGCTCTTTCAAAAGATGTCACTTTGGGCAAGCTAGATCAGTTTTTAAGAGATATTTGGCTCGAATGTTGTGGCCATTTAAGCCAATTTACTATTGGTAATCGTAGTTATATGTCTCACAGCGAATCGGGAAACACTAGCCAATCTATGAAAAATAAAGTTGGTCAGCTTTTTTTGCCAGGGTTGAAATTTGATTATACCTATGACATGGGATCTTCTACAGAGCTTGAGCTAGAGGTAATCGAAGGTATTTCAACATCTTCTCAAAATACAATTAATCTTCTTATGAGGAATGATCCACCCATTTTTCCTTGTAAATCTTGTAAAAAAACATCTGAAATCATTTGTTCTCTTTGCGGAGATACAATATGTGCTAGCTGTAGTGAAAATCATTCGTGTGCAGTAGAGGAGGAGGACACATACATGTTAATGCCTCTTGTCAATTCTCCGCGTGCAGGAGTTTGTGGATATGAAGGCAATGATTCAAATGATTGATGGCAATAAATTTTTCGATTTTGGCGGCACAGTGCCATCCTATTTTCATCAATAAATGCCAGCAATTGACAATTGAATTTAAGTTTTAGATCATGCTATCATCTTGCTGTGAGCAGTGAATGACTGTAGTGAAGTGTGGGAAGTCCGCGGACTCATAATCCGTTGTCTTATCCTAAATCATCTTTAGTAGATATTTTAACTGGCTCATTATCCATGAGCTGTATTTTATCTAAATCTTCAACAGGTATAAAGGCTCCCACAGTTTTTCCATTTCTAGTGATTAAAAAGCGTTCCCCTTTGTATTTTGCTAAATTGACACATTCCGATAAATTTTGACGAAATTCAACAAAGCTCATTGTTTTAACTTTTTTCATAGTTATCCTCATTAACATCTTTACTTATTGATAACATATAGCATATAGCAATATGTGTAAATATATAAAATTATATGTATTTTTAAAGAAATTCTCATATGAAAAATATGTACATAATTTTGGGTGGTATAAAAAAATTAAATAGGATATCTTAACTTCCGATATGGGAATCTTATCGGAATCAAGAGGGTTTGATTATGGAAAATGCGATTATCACCATCACGCCAACAATCATTGATAGACTCGAGCCAATTAAGCGCTACAGAAATTCATTTACCGAACATGACATGGCTAAAGCTTCTATTGATGCTTACCTGTCCGATTGGGAAGACCTCTGTTTATGGTGCACAGAAAGAGGACGATCCTTCCTGCCTGCCAATCCGCATGATGTTGCAGATTATCTTGAAGATCGGGCACGCAATCCCTGGCTTGGAATCTCTGGCAAATCAAGAGGGCTTCAGACAAAAGCGCCCCTGAAATGGAATAGCCTTAATAGGCGGCTTACGTCCATTAGTAAGGTTCATCAATACAATGAAATGGAGTTCAATCGCAAAGACCCAGCCATTGTGCGAACACTAAAAGGCATCAAGAATAAATTGAGTAAAGAGCAGCCGCACCGCGTCAAAGAGAAAAGAAAATCTCCTATTATCAAAGCCGATATTGCTAATATGGTAGCGGCCTTGCCTGACAGCTTAATCGGTATTCGCGATCGCGCCTTACTTTTAGTTGGGTTTACCTGTGCCCTTCGGCGTTCCGAGCTTGCAAGGATTTGCATTCAGCATCTTCAAGCTTCCGAAAACGGATTTAAACTTAACATTCCTTGGTCAAAGACAGGCGAGCGCAACCCTATTATTCCCTACGGAAGCAATCCACAAACTTGTCCTGTTCGCGCTTTAAAAAGCTGGATTCAAGCGGCTGACCTTACAGATGGGCCAATCTTTCGCAGCATCAACCGCCATGGGCAAATTCAGAACAAGGCGCTTTCTGATAAAGCTGTCGCGCTTATCATCATGCGTAATCCCTATGTAAAAGATAAAACAAACATAGCAAAAGCGGAGGCTCGCGAAGACCCGACAAAGCCCATTCCAAACTTTGGCGGGCATTCCCTGCGGGCTGGTTTTGTAACACAGGCTTATCTTAATGGCGCTTCTGAAGTGGACATCATGGCCCAAACAGGACACAGAAAAAGCGACACGCTGAAGAAGTATATTCGCGAGCTTGATGAATGGAAGAATAATGCCGCAATTAAGCTAGGATTATAGAAACGATTGACTTTGTACATAAATATATGTACAATTAAAGTATGAAAAAACGAGACTTAGAAAAGAAACTTTCACAGCAAGGCTGGTGGTTAGACCGTCACGGCGGAAACCATGATATCTGGACTAATGGGGAAATCTACGAACCTGTTCCGCGACATCCAGAAATTAATGAATTATTAGCAAAAAAGATCTTAAAAAAAGCTGTGAATAATCCTGCGAAGGAGAAAGAGTAATTATGGAAATTGAAGGAAGAATTTTTAAAAGTAAGGACTGTTGGCTCGCAGAAGTTCCCTCCTTAGATATAATGACACAAGGGGAATCTAAAGATGAAGCCTTACTAATGCTTAAAGACGCTATACTAGCGTTAATTCTCTCTTATTTTAAAAAAGAAGTAAGTAAAGACTTTGATGTGAATGTTAATCTCTATAACAAAGGCGTTATTGGCATAACAACTACGGATAACAAATTAATGTTAGCTCTTTCCTTAAGAAGGCAAAGGGAAATAAGTGGTTCTACAGTACGTGAAGTGGCAGAACGTTTAGGATCAAAATCACCTCATGCTTATGCTCAATATGAAAAAGGTAAAGTTAATATTTCCTTAGATAAGTATGAAAAGCTTTTATATGCAGCAAACCCTAGCCAGCATCGCCAATTGCGAATTGTTTAGAAATATATGAATTTTACCCTATAGTTTATAATTTTTTTCATATCAAGGAAGTATCATGCAACTAACACGTACGATCAAGTGCGAAATTGAACAAGCTCTATTCAGATATAAACTGTGATAAAGTGATTTCTAAGAAATTGCCTTGGGCATATGTCCTCTTTGATGTTGATATTTTTGAGTTAGCTCAATTGTTTCTGGATGATTAAGATCTCCTACAAAATAGACGCTTCCCATAGTCAATGGAGAATAGTGATAATCACCGCAAGGCTCAAGCTTAATACTGGATTTTTGCATAGCGACATCACTTAGAGCAAAGCAATCAAAATATCCACGCTCTCTTTTGCATGGGATAAGTTAATGAAATTAACAGGTAATGTGGAAATGGATTGCAAAAATGTCATTAAGCTACTGGAAGACAATCAAATTTTTCTAGAGAAATATCGATTAGAACCAGGTCGAAACTATAAAAATTTTATTCGCTATGATCATCAAATGAAAATCAATGGGCATGAAGTCAAAGCTGTCTTCAATAAAAATCTTGAGACGGGAGAGCTATTCCTCAATGATGCATGGGTGATCACAAAATGAATAAAATAAAAGAGCTTATTTCTCAAAAGGACTGGGGGTTACTTATATCAAATTATTCAGTCGAAGATGTTTGTTCATCTTTAAGCTTTAACGATGCCATGCATATCGTAGAACATCTTTTTTATGATGATATTCAAGATGATGAAAAGCAGCAATATGCTTTAAAACTTGCTTTCAAAATAAAAGAGCATTTTAAAAAGGAGTGGGAAAGTGATTGGAAAAATGACGTCTTTCTAGGAGGTCTTTGTGAAATGCTTTGGCTTTATGATGAACGATATCTCTGCTATAAAAGAGCCTATGATAAGTTAAAGGACTCTCCAAGTGAATTATTACTACTTCTCTCAAACTGTAATAGTGCTCCAGGTAAACCTCCAATTACAGATGAAGAGTCTGAATTCTATTTGAGACAGGCTGTAGATAAAAACTTAACATGTGAGGTAGCACTCGCAATGAGAAGCTTTTATAGGCTTAAGGAAGACAAATCCCAAGAAGAGTATTGGGACCAAATGTACAAAAAACTAGAAAAGGAAAATGTACATTCGGGTCAAATTATTCCAGACGTCTTAAAGTAAGACGAATTTATTCTAACATAAATTGAGTTGATCTAGACTTAATCTGACACCTATATTAAATGTTGTATAAACAATGGAGATCGAAGCCCAAGTTTTTCCCGAGGGCATCGGCCTCCAAACAAATATAGGTGTCAGATTAAGTCTAGATCAGCTCATCTAATTTGGTTTTTCTAGTGAATTTCTTGAGAAATCAACATCGCATGATTTGCTAATTCTATGGCTTTCAACTTTTGAGCAGATTTATCGCTAGCATACCCTTCGATGTTAGCGTGGTCCTTATGGGGAGTTGGTTCTGATATAACATCTAATTGAGATTTTCTAACTTCAATAGCAAAGATATCGGCCCGAGCTTTAGAGACCTTTCCGTCGTTTCTTTTTCCAGAAACAAACAGCTTATCAAGTTCGCTTATTTCCTTCTCTGTGTATCCATTTATTCGAAAAACTGAAGCTTTATTGTCTTTTGCTGGTAAAAAAGCTCCATATTTTACTCTATTGCTTACAGAACTAAAATGATCTGAAGAAAAAATAAAACGCCCAATTTTTTCCGAGTTATCGACGAAATCAGAGGTGTTAGTCATGATAGAACAAAATAATCTAATAAAATTTTTTCAATTATAGAAGGAATTACATTCAAAAATTTAACTTCTCCGTGACTTTTTCCTGATCCAAATAGCCCTGCAAAAGTGATCGTTTGCGAATTTACAGAAACTGCAAAAATTGCATGTTTTCCGTTAGTCCATTCAAATCCTATTTCACCGGTAGGCTCAGGTACAATTTCTGGAATTTTAATACCATCCGGTAAGAGTTCTATAAAAATTGAGGTTGCATATATCGCAGAGCGATTAATTGCAACTGCATCATAACCATCCCAGTTTTCTTCACAACATCTAGAATATACATCCATTAGTTGTTGATTCAAAGTTTCTCTCCAACCCAATGACATAGTTTGAGAAGTATGATTTCTGATTCTCCATATATAGGTAGAAACCTCTTGAGATGGAGAACTTACACCAAGATCATAATGAGAAGAATAAAAAGGAAGATCTATTGGATATGCGTTCATGTAAAAAGCTCTGTGGTTTTTTCCGTTAAACTCTTTTTGAAAACATCGTTTTTGACATTGCGAAGCACTTGAAATACATCCATCATCGAATTATCACTAATTTTTGAATTAATTTCTTGCGAAGCTTCCACATCCAAAATTATCGATTTTTTAGTTGGATCTAAAGACTTTCCAAAAGTTTGAGTAACAACAACATTTACGTTCTTTTCTGGAATTAAAAACTCAATCCTATTAAAAAAGTTATTCAAAGCAAATGTAACCGATGGCAATTTAGGCGTGTTTATAAAATATTCTTGCAGAGAAGAGTCTCTGGGTATTTCAATCACGTTGATAAAACGAATAGCTATCCGCTTTATTCGAATAGGAACAACATTTTCCGAGTAAATATTCCAATTTTTAATAACCTCTGGAAAATGTTCATCCCAACTCTGGTACGGTTTTAGCCTACTGAAGCTATATCCATCCAAACGAAACTGAACAACTTGTTTTTCATCGGCAGACCAGTTTAAAAAGCCATCTATTCCTAGGTCCATTGATTCAGAAATTAGGGTTTGTTCGTTAAATCCAATTTTCCCCTCAAATCTTTTCCGAGAACGTTTTTTTGGGTATTCTACACAAATCTTATTAGTTAGCTGTTCAAGATGGGTAATGGTAGCATCAGGCGGTAGTTCAACTTGAATCTCAAATATAGCCTCGGTCAGAGGAGCATGAGGATAAGGTTCATTTTGGTTCATAACGTGAAAATCTCGGAAAATATAAATCTATAAAATTTGACTTTCTACCCATGAACCAAGACTACCACTTCAGTAAAATACTTGCAATCGATTTGGCATGCGCATATTTTGAATCATTTTGTAGCTTAGCAGCTAGGCCATCATTAAGATTCGAGAGGATATTGATTGCGTGTATGCATCAATATTGACAGATCTTTATATACGCCAAGTTGCTTATCGGTTTGTCTACTCATCATTTCTTCTCATCTAATATTTACCAACAGATTTTGTTAAGGTTCTCATTTCGTTAACACCTGCGTGCGTGTATCTTGTTGTCATTTGCATGGAGCTGTGGCCTAAAGAAGTCATTAATGTAATCCCTGATCCACTATCCATATTTGAATAAGTTGAGTAAGCATGACGAATGTCATGAAAATGGAAGTGATGTATGTTGGCTCGCTTTAATGCTTCTTCAAAAGCTTTTCTAATGGAAATTTTTCCAAATCTTGTGCTATTTGCAAAGATGTAAGGTGTATGTGTACTACGAGTTAATGAAAGTGTCCGCAAAGGAATTGCTACTTCGAAATCCAACGGAACCCTTCTTGAGTTCCCATTTTTTGATGGTCGAATATGAATATGCTCTCGATCAAAATCAATATCCTCTCAATTAGAGAAAGAATTTCACCCTGTCTCATACCAGTCGTAATAGTGATCAGAATAATTGTTTTTAGATAACGATTCTTGCTTGTTATATGATCATGAAATACGACGAGCGATATGAAGCTTATAAAAGAGCTTATGAGAAAGCACCTCCTCCTCAACCTTCTTCCTTATTAATCTCACTTGCTGGTTGTTATCTTTTACCAAAACCTCCGATTACATTAGACGAAGCTGAAAATTTAGCAAAAAAGGCATTAGAAAAAGAACTATCTATAGAAGGGGTTGTCTTATTAAGGGGAATTTATGCTGAAAAAAAAGACCAAGCTAAATTTGACTATTGGGACAAAGTACTTAAAGAAGTGGAAGAACAAAATATTCATACTCAAGATGCATGGCCAGATTTTTCTGATATTCATTGTTAATCAACCAATTTTGATTGGAATTTGAACCATCCTAAACTGTTTTTTGCAACGATCCAAAATTGTGATTTTTCCTCTAAATTATCTCGTTTTAAATTACTGAACCAATGTATATTAAGATTTGCGATCTTCACTCTTCAGAACTTAATCCAATAAATTCTTTTGCTTGAATATGCGCTAATTTTACATTGGAACACAGTCAAATAAATATTAGAAGGCATGATATCTTCAAATGATTTCACAGTTTTTTTTAATAAAACCCCGATTTCACTACATCCCTGACAATGCTGTTGCAACTCGTAACTACGCGCCATGCATAAGGTTTGGCATTCTCGAGATATCTTTTATCAATGGAAAGTGATGAGTATTTTTGAAATTTCTTAATTTTGTTTTTGGCAAAAATACTTGATCAATCAACTATTTATTCAATTTGATAGAAAGTTAATCCATAATCACCATTTTCAATATCGTAAAGAAATTCTACATTGAACTTCAAATTTGGAAAATCTTGCTTCAATTTTAATTGCCATATATTTACAAGAATTTTTGATAATGCCTCTGCTTTTTCTTTTCCATCTTCATCAAAAAAAGGATCAATAATGAAAAAATTTATCCAAAATTCAATTTTGTCATTATTTTTAATCAAATCTTTGAATTTACTGTCAGAAAAATTTTCTTTTAAGAAGACATAATTGTCATGTACAATAAAAGAGGGCCAAAATACCTCTGAAAAAGCAAAAAAAATATCACTACTTAAATTTTTTGATTTAATTATATTAAAAATATAATCAAATAAAGAAAAATTTTTATTCAAATTTTTCCATTTTTCAAAATCTTTTAAAATTATTGAATTTGGATTCATAATTAAATATTTTATTTAGGAATCTCTTCCGGTTTAGCTAGACGAACAGTTTATTTACCTGGCATAGGACCATTTGGAGTTTCATTAATTTGATTTTCTTTTACATTTGGCCTTGGTACATTACCATGAGATTTACCAGATCCTCGATATTGTTTAAATGTCCCATCATCATTAAAAGTTGTATATTTCCCTTCAAATCCAGATTGTTCAATTACTGTATGAGGTGTTCCTTCTGCTTTAGGATCTGGGTCTGCATGAGTATTCCTTTTTTCAGTATAAGCTAAGTCTTCATTATTTTCTTCATAAGTGAAATGCGTTCTTGTTGCTTCCATTTACGTTGAGCGTAAATTTTTTCATGTAATTTGTTTAGATAAGCAACGATGCTCTCATGTTCTTGTGGTGGAGGAATTATCTGAGTGCTAATTCCATATAAGGAGTAATCATTATCTGCTCCACTACTGGAAGTAGCTTGTAAAGAAAGCTCTGAACAATTTGTGTCTGCTAACCCTTGATATATTCATTTTTTGTAGCAAGATAAAGCTGACTCATTTTTTCGAGGAAAACGGTTGAGCATCTTTTTGTATAATGATAAGGTAGATTCATAAAGGTGCAACGCGCTGCACAAGATGTGCAACGGTTGCATAAATTTAAACAAGTAGAAGGTCTATCATATTCTTTAAATTACAAAGACTTTGCTTATCTTGTTCTGATAATTCGTAGTTTAGAGCCTTAATTTTTTGAATGGCATCAAACGCAGAGAAAATTAAATGTTTGCCCTGTGGATGGCTCTTCATATTTTGTTTTTTCTTTTCCGAAGGGAATTGCTCTTGAATCAATTCAAGCATTTGATCTGTTTTAAGATTATCACATGAATTAATAATTTCAGCTTTCTTTTCAATTTCTCCAATCCTAGAGGCAAGAGCATAAGCCACCTTCTGAGGAATTTTTTTGAATTTATCTTTAATATCTGAATCTGGTAATGAAATAAATAGCTCATAATAAGATAAGGCATTATAACCTGATCTTTTCGAACCAAACGATATTTCTAACCATTTAGTAAAAGCCCCATCTTTATATGATTTTAGAATTTCGCGTGCTTTAAAGGCTCTTTCTCCCATCAAAATAGATCCTTGCTTACCAATAGTTCTAATTTCAGCAGTGATTTGTTTAATTTGATTGATATCATTCTCAATAACGTCTGAAGTAGTACCAGCTTTCGAGCTATCTATTAACAAGAGTTCAATTTGATCTTCTTCAATCGGCTCTAAAGATTTAGTTAAACGAAATATATCACTTACCTTTGGGGCTTCAATAATAGCATGGTTTGCATGGGAAGACTCACTAAACATTTCATCAAAAGACATCTTGGCTTTACTCTTAATCTGACTAATTCCGGACATAGCTGAGTTTCTCCATTAATTCATTTGTAAATTCACTATAAGCTTTAGCAGCAGGGCAATTAGGATCAAAATCGTAAATAGCCTTCCCATACTCCTGGCATTCTTTTAATTTAACATTTTCAGGAATGCGAGTTTTAAACATTTTATCTCCAAAAAGGTCTATAATGGCATCAAAAACCTTTTTAGAATGATTTGTTGTCATTTTAAAATGAGTGAAAAGCACGCCTAGTACTTCTGCTCGATGACCTATTAAACTACCCGCTTTCTTATTTGTTCGGTTGATTGTTTCCATGAATGTTTGCACACCTGCTAGATTAAAATAATCTAAACCGAATGGAAGAATAATATGCTCGGCAGCTAAAATGGCATTGGTCAAAAGATTAATATAGCCAGGGGAAGTATCGATAATCACATAATCATACTTAATTCCATCAAGCTTTGTTCTTAATGCAAATTCTTTTGCTTGAATATGCGCTAATTTTACATCGGAAACAGCCAAAGAAATATCAGAAGGTATGATATGCAATCCCTCTATGTAAGTATCTTGCACTACATCATTAAATTGGCATTCTTCTTGGCAAATCAATTCTGCAATTGTCTGCCTATTTTCTGTTTTTATTCCCAAACCTATTGTGGAATTGCCTTGTGGATCTAAATCTATAAGCAATACTTTTTGACCTGCATATGCAAGGCCCGCGGCCAAATTTATACTTGCTGTCGTTTTCCCACATCCACCTTTTTGATTTGCTATAGCTATTATGTGCATATTAACCTCCTCAATTGACTGATACAATAAAAATTCATGCTAATTTTGTCTATATATAAGTAAGCTGAGGCGTATTTAGCGAAATATGAAATATACAAAGATATTTAACTTGTTCTTATTAATTTAATGCCTTTTTAGAGATCTAAATAACTTATTTAATACAAACTGCAACGCGTTGCACAAGATGTGCAACCGTTGCACATATAAATAGCTGAAAGCTTCCATTTAAATTAAAGAAATTTATTTGATTAGCTCATTTGAAATGGTCCAAATTTTTGTAACAAACCAATAAACCACCTTACCAAGGTTCTTCCATTAGCTTTTATGGATAATTTTAAATATTATATATCAAATCGAGAATTGCAGATTTGGTCATCCGAAGTTATGAATTCGGTTTTCTTTTTAACCAAATTTGATTACGACCAAAATGTTGAAATTGATACAATCGGGGATAATGATAGCCCTGAAGATTGTTTGGATTAAAAGGTGCACCTTTTTCGATTAAAAGATTAGCATTCTCAAACTGTCCATAGTTAATGGCCATTTGTAAAGGGTTCAGTCCACTATGATCGCAATATAAAACATCAGCACCCCCTTCAATTAACAAACGGGCAACTTCAGAATATCCTTCTTTTAATGCCATCTGTAGCGACCGATGGCCATTCCTTGAATTATCATTTACATCCGCACCAGCAATAATTGCAGCTTGCACTTGTTCAAGCATTTTTTTTCCACTTAATTCAGCAACTATATTTCCAAGGGAAATCAAACTCATTTTTACAAGATAGGAATTAATTTCTCGAATAATTTCTTGTATGTTTTTTGGAAGTCCAAGATCTTTTCCCTTTTTTCCAAGACTCTGAAAATGTGCAGTCCATAGCTTTTGAATGCGCTTAAGTTCATCTTCATCGAAGACGATAAGTTCAAATATTGTTCTTCGATTCTGAAATGTATTTGTTATGGCTGCTTTAAGATTATCTTGCTGAATTAAAGTTGGATTTCTGATTAATAACACCAGATCATGATAGTCTTTCATACGACTATTGATAGAACCTTTTGAAAGCACTGTTTCTAGTTTTTCAGCAAAAATAGTTTCAGGTGGGTATACAAGTAATGATATTTCTCTTTCAAAAATTGGTTTTCCTCTATATTCAAAAAAATGAAAATCGCGCTCCACGGGCTTTACAATATCGCCGATACCCACATCAATTTGAATTTTATCTTTCATATTACTAAACGCAGCTCGTAAAATCACTCTATATCCAGGATAATCCATATGAGGCTGTTCTAAAAACTCTAAAGTTTCATATAGAAATGAAAATCCATCTTCTAATGCTATAGAAGCAATTCTTTGAATAGCATCTTCTATTTCTTTTTCACTAGCATTCATCTTTGTAAGTAAGAAATCCAGATCTATAGTTTCACGACCTATTTCCATCATGTAGGAAAGAAGGAACCCTCCTTTAAAAATGAATTTATCCGAATATTCGGAAAGAGATAACCTTGCCAAAAAGCGTTCAAGCAGTAATTGTTTCCAACATTCATTAAATGGAATTTCAGCTTCTTTCGCAATCTTATGCACACGGTCTATTAAAGCTTGTTTGTTCATGTGGTTGCTGTCATCAGGTAAGGTTGAATATTATATCTGAGTTTTTTTGCATATTCTTGAAGTTTTTTTAGATCTAGTTTTTCTTTTCCTTTTTTAGTAAGAGCCATTTTTAGAGCTTTGATAGCAATCTCACGACTAAGTAATCTAAAAGAATCAATGATGGTTCGTTCTCGATCAAATATGGGGATTTGAATGCCGCCAAGATCAAGTGTAGTTTTTCCGAGTTCCATATTTCGAAATCGTATGATTTTAGTAAGCTTGCGCTCCTTAATTGATGTGCTATGAGGTATGGCAATCCAAAATTGTCGAGCAATTTGCTCTGTAATGTCATAAAGTGTTAACGCAGAAATTAGACATACCACACCTCCAGGGACAGAGTTTACGGCTTCAATAAGATCTTCCCATTGAAAATAATCAATAGGATACTTGAAATTAGTACCTTGATAAATCCCTCGGCCAAGTCGTCTAACTTGACCCTTTTTTATATAGTAGGCTAGATGAGCAGGAAATACCCCAAGCATTTTAGCTTCATCGGCTGTAAATGAAGGCTGTTCCAGAAGAGTTTGAATGGCACAAAGGCTGCTGGATTTTTTCATAAAATCTCCTAAATTTCAGTTTAACATAAAAACCCATTAAATTCTAATGGGTTTTTATGTTAAATTTTAGTAAAGGAAATATCAGGATTTCTGAAACTGTATTCAAATGGGATTTAGAGTATCTTTGAAAGGAAAATGCCTTCTTGTAGAGGGCTTTTTGTAAAATTAAAGCCATAGAATGGCACTCGCGATGACTTAAAGCTTCAATCATATCGGGATTTTGTTTTTGGCAAGAGTCCTTGGATGGTTTCAAGTATGAAGATTTCCCCAGAAAGATTTATTCCCACTAAATTTATTCATCTATAGGACTTATCAGAATATCCCGATTATTAAGAGAAAATAACTTCGGCATGTTTATATTGCTCCCTATTTAAAGTCTATCTTTATTTAAAGTCTATCTTTAGCAATTAATTTACTAAAGATAGACGATAAAAATTTATTTAAAATTCGACATTTTCTTTACCAATCTTTATTGGTTCTAAAAATGATTTACTCCCCTTTCTAGGGTATCTCTCATTAAAATATAAGTAAATTTCATCTTGATTTTCATCTATCACTCTAATGCTAACCCAACTTTTTTCAGGTAATGGAGGAAGTTTATAGAAGATTTTACCTGCATGATCAGATAAAGTTTCCTTTATAAAAACTTGCTCTTTCGACATCCAACTAGAATAACCATCAATTAATATCTTTTTATGGGGAGTAAAACCTTCTCCATTAAGAACATATTGTCCCTCTTCAACAGGACCTATTAAAGTTAAGGAAATTTTATGATTTTTGTTAGAGGCTTCAAGTGGAAAAGGGGTAAATTGAAAATTGCTTGATAGATGCCCTCGCTGTAAATCACAATCAAAATTTTCACCATAAGCTGGGTTTTTTATTATCAAAAGATAAGGATTAACCAATTGAAAATTGCTATCAAAAGGAATTTCATTCATTAATCTTCCATTATCATCAATAAATACGTGATCTAAAGTATATGAACTCATTCCTCTGCTTACCCTAAAGTCAAGAGAAGTATTTAGGGGAAAACCTTCAGGAATAATATTATATACTAAATATGTATCTTTCGGTAAAAGTGCCGAGCTAATCATATAGCCAGCCTCTTCCAAGCTAAAAGATCCTTCAAAATTTTTGTTGAAATAATCAACAGCATATAAAGCTTGAACACCTAATAAATAGGTAATAAATAGAGAAAAATACTTTTTCATAAAGACCTTTCAATTTAAATTTTTCATCAAATTTCAACAAAAAAAATTTTAAATTTCTTTTTCGTTGAAACGCTGACAATTTAAATTTTTCAGGTTTTTATTGCTAGTTAAATAATTAATTTAAAAAAAGTTTACTTTAATTAAATTTTAAATTAATTGTTAGCAAAAGATTTGTTAGAGTTAAAAAACAAATGTAAAGTGACTATTTATAGAATTTAACGAGTGAGCAATAGAGATATTCCAATTAAACTAAGAATCCCAAGAATACTGATGGAAGAGTCAGTGAAATCTATTTGCAAAGGTCTGCAATGGCTTAAAAAGTGATGCACATCTCTTTTCAAGATGTGAAAATCTTTTCTAACCTCTTCACCGATGAAATTGATTACAGGAAAAGTAATATTTGTAATTTTATTATAAATAATTTTAGAGGTTATATAATAATAACTTGAAATATTTTCAAATCTTGAAATTATGTTTAACATAAATTCTCTAACAATTTTGATTTGATCAATTGTTTATTGAAGAATATTTAAAATCAAGGTCAAAGAATTAATAACAAATCCAAACTCGGCTCTCAAGCGCGTCTGATAATATAAAATAAAAAAATTTCAATATATAAAAATTAATATAAATGTGGGATAATTATAATAAATTAATGCTATATCTTTCGAAGATGAATTAAGAAATAATTCATAAGGAGAGCTATATGACAGATATTAATTTAGACAGTGGTAATAGCAATTACATGGATTTTATCGGAAAATATCAAAGCTCGGATGGTACTCAAGGAGAAGTTGATGTTATAGGCAATAAGGACAAATCTCTTATCATCATTAAACAGCAAGATCCGACCAAAGCCGACACTATCACGCAGATGACCATTATTGAAATGCAGAATGGACGCTTAACGGGTGTCTATAGCTTTTCTGCCACTAATCCCTCCCTTTTTCCTCCGCAAGATGATCAAAATGATATAAACGGACAAGGTAACCAAGGCAGTCAGGGAGGAACTCCAGTTCACCAATTGCAATCAAACCCTTGGTTCAACGTCTCTTTCTTAGCCGTTTTTAATAATATTATGACCGAAATTTTAGGTTTGGAACAAAAGAACCACTACATGGAAGCCCAAACGGAAATGCAATCGCGCGTCAATATTATCGCCATTTCTCAAACCCAATCAGAATTAACCAAAGCACTTTACGATACGAGAGCAGAAGAAAAAATGGTTGAAGCCATTACGTCTTTTGCTCAAGCTGGTTTGGCAGTCGCTCAAATTGGTATGACATGGTCTAATGCAACAAGAGCTCAGGCGGATGTTGATAAACGAATTGATGATCAAAAAAAGGAAGTCGATCGCCTTCAATTAAGAGATGGAGTGGTCTCGACAGATCCTTCTACTTTCCCTAAAGCTTCAACGGAATTGACTCTGGCTCAAGAAAAATTAGCTGAAATGAAAACATCCGTTTGGCAGCAAAGCCAAATTCAGACCAGGACGCAAGAACTTAACCGTCTTTCCGATTTGAATAATGAAGTTATTAAAAACTCAATCAACGGCGTCAGTCAAACCATTCAAGCCGGTCTGATTGGCAAAGAAGGAGCCATCGATGCGCTTAAAACGATGAATGATGGATATCTGCAAGTATTGAATAAATATGCAGAAAATACCGCAAAATCAAGGGATGATGCCAAAGCTAACTTCGACCGCTTTGTCGATTTCTTGATGAAGATCGTTGACTCAGACTTTAAAGCACATTCTATCGGGCAAGGAGTGTAAAATAAATATTTTATTGACATTAAAAATTATTTATTCTTAGAGTCTGTCTCTGAATTCAAAAGTTGAGTAGGTTAAGAAAATTTTCTGGATTCAGCTTATTGTGGTGAGGAAATGAAGGAAGAAGCAGCACGCTATAGAATTGAATTAGAAATTGTTAAGCGAAAAGATAATCAAATATAAGAGATAGATAGTGGAACGAACCTTGCTTGGTTTGGAAAGTGTATACGATTGAGCAAAGACTATGAGGGAATCACCACAACAAGTACAGCATTCATTTACTTAGCTATGATTCGATTCATGATGAGACGGCTGACAATAAATGCTTAATCCAGAGACAGACTTTTAATAAGAAAATTATTAATTGTTTTGAATTTATAAGTTCTTTACAATTATAAGAGCTTTATTGTTCACAATAAGAAAATTAAGAAAAATTTCAAAAGGAGAAAATATATGACAAGCGTTGCCCCTAATCCTTCTTCAACACCTTCATTTCAATATGGTTATCTCGATCAAACTCTATTACCTAACGGTTTTATCACTGTAGCTTTAACAGGGGATTATGTAGAATTCCAAAAAGGAGATAAAAAGTGTACAGCTTTTGTGATTTCTCTATTAAATCATATTGATAAAAAATATATAGGAAAAACAATTGATGAAGGTAGAATAGCAATTCTGCAAGTAGAACAAGATAAAGTGAAGTCCATTACTATTAAAAGTAATAAGCTTAAGGCTTTTACAAAACATAAGATTACAGACGTTGTTATTCAAACAAGTACTAATATACTTGTTATTGATGGAGATATTAAAATGAGACCTTATACTTCCGATGAGCAATATACAAGATATATAGAGAAAATGAAATTAGCATAAAATTTTTGATTATGTTTTTATTCTTGCGTGATATAATTAATATTATATGACAATCAAGGTGATATTATGATTAATTCTCCTTTTTCATATAATATTAATACGGTAACTCCATCAAATTTAGAGCAAGAATCAATAAGCAAAACAAATAGTGGAATTTACTCTGAAGATCAAAATATGTCTAACGATTTTCAGAGTAATTCTAGCTCAAGCTTAAATACTCACTTTATTACTTCTATTTCTTTTAAAGATATCGAACTAGATAATGATTCTCCACTTGAAGAACAAAATAATAATTCTCTTGAGGAAGATGATTTTTTAGAAGATTTTTTAAATGAAGATAAAGGTGTTAGCTTAGGCTTCTTAGATGATCAGGTATATGCTAGCCTAGCAGAAAATAGTGAAGACTCTTTAGAAGATTTTTTGGCAAGCAAAGAAGATACACCTAATGTTCCCCTACAGATTACAATTTCTCAATCTAGACAAGACGTCGCTTTACCAATTCAAGCATCCAAACTTATAAAGCCGCTCTCTGCAGAGGCTGGCTCTAATTATCTTGCTTATCTTACTCCATCTGCTGTTAAACAACTTGAAGCTACACCACCTCAAGCCATCCTAAACAATTTGCACTTAAAAAAAATAAATCTAGAAGAAGAGCATAGTCAAGAAACCTTAGAAGAACTAGCTTGGGCAGCCCAAAACGCAGCCTTTGCCCATATCAAACAAAACGAACAAGGAGAAACAGAAGTCAGGTTAGCATCTCAATATACCGATCTACTTGAAAAACATAATATTAAACAAATTAAAATTACTAATACTAAAGGAGAAGAAGTTGAAAATATTGATGTTAATAACATTAAAATTACTCAATTTACTCCTGAAGAAATTAATTCTATTTGCCAACAAGTATTTCGATATATTCACGAAATTAATTCCAAATTATTAGAACAGCAAAAGCTACAAAAAAAAGATGAAGATTCAAGAAAACTTAATGAATCTCATTTTCACTTGTCAGACAATTTGAGGAAAAACAAAACAGATGAAACTCCCAAAGCTAAAGCCATCAATCCTCTAGCAAAGAAAGTAGCTATAAATGTACTAAAAATGCTAAATACTCTCATCAAAAAACAGAAGGAATTGGAAAAAATTAAAGAAGAGAGAGCAGAAGAGAAAGACAGACAGTTCTGGGAAAATAAGCATTTAATCATTCAAAAAAATATCCAAAAATTTGAAATTTTACGCGATACTATAAAAGAGCAAGCCCTTGCTCATTCAATCGCTCTTTCTGAGCAAAATCAAGCATTTTTTAAATCTCATGTATTCAACATCATTTATATTAGTCTTTGAATGTGATGGCATAAAGGAGAATATCAAATGCTTCCACAAGAACATTTTTCAACGAAAAAACAAGAGATAACTCACTGGGACATACATAATGCTCTTAGTATTCCCTATCCCAATATAAATTTAATATTTTCCCAATCTCAAAATCTAACAGACCAAGAAGCATTTAGCACCTGGAAAATGCAAGCCGATCAAGGATTGGCTGAAGCGCAGTTTATAACAGGAGTATGCTATGAAGAAGAAAAGGGCATTAGAAAGTCTTATCGATCAGCTTTTCATTATTACAAACTTGCCGCCGATCAAGGATTGGCTGAAGCGCAGTTTCGTTTAGCTCTTTTATACGAGTACGGTCAGGGCATTAAAAAGAATCTCCAACAAGCTTTTCACTACTATGAATTAGCAGCAAATCAAGGTGAGGCAAGAGCGATGGCCCAATTAGGTCATTGTTATGTAGAGGGAAAAGGTGTAGAGAAATCAATAGAAAAGGCGATCTATTATTATCAATTAGCGGCTGATGCTGGAAGTCTAATAGCTTGGTCTTATTTAGCAGAAGCCTACGAAAAAGGAATAGGCGTTGAAAAATCTCAAGATCAAGCTGATTTTTTTTATCGAAAAAAATTCCAATTCTACAAAGAACAAGCAGATTCAGGAGATGCAGAATATCAAGCAAAAGTAGGATGGCTTTTTGAAAATGGCACAGGTGTTGAAAAATGCTTGGAATCTGCGGTTTATTATTATCGAATTTCAGCAAATCAAAATTGCTCAACAGGCCTTTTTCATTTAGCAGAATGTTTCGCTGCAGGAAAAGGCATTGAAAAATCAATAGAACAAGCCATTCACTATTATAGACTATCTGCCGAACAACAAAATCCATTAGCAATGTATTCCTTATCCAACCTCTTCATCAGGAATAAAATGCATGCAGAAGACGCTGTTAATTATCTTAAACTAATTGTACAACTTGATTTTAAAGACAACCTATCCATTATTTCAGCAGCTCAATATGACTTAGGTGAGTGCTTTGAGAAAGGGATAGGAATCAATCAATCATTTCAGAATGCCTTCTATTATTACAAGCTTGCCGCAGATTGCGGAAACGGGCTAGCACAAATCAGACTAGGAGATGCCTACTTCGAGGGAGAACTAGAATTAAAAAAATCTCTTAAACAAGCAATCCATTATTACAAGCTAGCAGCCGATCAAAGGTCATCCTATGCCATAAGAACATTAGGACGATGCTATGAGAAAGGAGAAGGCGTCAAACAATCAGCAGAAAAAGCTTTTTATTATTACAAGCTGGCAGTCGATATTGATTTGGAAAAAGGTTATAGTTCTTATCTGTATGAGTTAGCGAGATGCTACGAAAATGGAATTGGGACAAATCAATCTCTCGAAAATGCTATTTATTATTATATGCTTGCAGCTGAAAATGGATCAACTTCAGAATATTATCACGCAGGAAATTGTTATAAAAAAATGAAAGGTGAGACATTTGCCAAAAAAGCAATTGATTGCTTTAAGCTTGGGGCCGCCCAAAATGATTCGTTATCTCAACTTGCCTTAGCAGAAGCTTTTGCTGAAGGAATAGGCGTTGAAAAATCGGAAGAAGAAGCGCTGCGATATTATAATTTAGCCCAAAATAACCAGGAAGTTATTCATGCTCTCGAAACTATGAAGGATGCAGAGAAAACTTTTCACCTTTTAAAAGAAAGAGCTGATCAAGGAGATGCAGAAACCCAGTTACTCATAGCACAATTTTATTGGACAGGAAAAGGAACTCAAGAATCTGAATCGAAGGCTTTTGAGTATTTTAAAAAGGCCGCTGATCAAGGTTTAGCCGAAGCCCAATATAACACAGGGATAGGCTACCTCGATGGCAAAGGCGTCAATCAATCCATTGAAAACGCCATTAAATATTTTAAATTAGCCGCTGATCAGAAATGGGTGCCTGCATATTGTACATTATCTATCTGTTATGAGGAACAGCAAAACTACAGCGAAGCTAATCGATATCTCAAATTGGCTGCCGATCAAGGAGATCTTGATTGCCAACTTTATTTTGGCTACTTATGTGAACAAGGAGAGATAATTGAAAAATCCTATGAACAAGCTCTTCACTATTATCAACTCTCTGCTCAGCAAGGAAATGCCACAGCCTACTATAGAATAGGAAATTTATACGCCTCTGGCTATGGTGTTAAGCAATCTCATGAAAATGCTTTTAAATATTACAAATTGGCAGCTGATCTGGGAGATCCCTCCAGCCAATATTTTGTAGCTTCCTCTTATGTTTATGGGGAAGGGGTGCACAAAGATCTTAATCAAGCCATTCACTATTATAAACTTGCCGCCGATCAGGGCATGTTCTTCGCTCAGAAAAGACTGGCTGAGATTTATGAGGATGGTATTCACATCAAACCATCTTATGAAAAGGCCTTCAAATACTATCAATTCATGGCTCAATCAGGAGATCTAGATGCTCTTTTTCAAATAGGCCGTTATTATCTATGGGGAAGGGCGGTAGAAAAGTCTCCTCTTAAAGCCCTTGAATGTTTTAAGGAACTATTAGCTAAAGGTTATAGAATTGGAACTATCAAACAATACATTAAAGAATGTGAAAAAAATTGAAACAGCTTTTAGTGTGCATGATGTCATAAATCGAGTTGGACAAACTTTGTTGCATTCTCAACTTGCTAAAGATGCTATTACTTATCCGGATGCAAAAAAATTGGATACAAGCGAATATTCGGAGAATCGCAAACCAGATGTTTTAAAAAATATTTTCAAAAAAGCAAAAGACACTGCTATCTACCTAAAGGGTCATAATTTAAATAGAACTGAAATTCAAATTGTTAGAGATGCAATGATAGAGAATCCCAAGTTTACTTTCATCGGTCTTGAAAGTGATATTCAACATCTTTATCACGCCTTTGAAGAGCTTGGTTATCATCCTGGTATATCTCTAAGATGTGCCAAATTTAAAGATAATGATTTCTATGGATTATTATTTATGGGAGAAGCAGCTTAAGAAGAAGGAGTAAAAACATGATATTGTCTTTATTCTTCTTAAAACACCAAAAAAATTTACTATCTTGGAAAATTCATGATGCTTTAAGTATTCACAACCCAATATTTTCTAAAAATCAACAATCAAAAACAGACCAAGAAGCCTTTATCACCTGGAAAATGCAAGCCGATCAAGGTTTAGCCGAAGCCCAATATAACACAGGGATAGGCTACCTCGATGGCAAAGGCATCAATCAATCCATTGAAAACGCCATTAAATATTTTAAATTAGCCGCTGATCAGAAATGGGTGCCTGCATATCAGGCATTATTTACGTTTTATGACGAGAGGGAAGACTATAGCGAAGCTGCTCGATATCTCAAATTAGGCGCTGATAGAGATGATGCTTATTGTCAACAAATGTTAGGAATTTATTATGAAAATGGGTTGGGAGTAGCGCTTTCCGAGAAAAACGCTGTGAAATATTACCGTTTGGCAGCTGACCAAAATGATCCAATTGCTCAGTTTTTTCTAGGAGACATGTACAAATGGGGAAGCGGCGTCGAGAAATCTCTAGCAGAATGTCTTAAATATTATAAAATGTCTGCTGATCAAGGTTACGGGCCAGCACAAATTAAATTGGCTGATTATTATGACTCTGACGACGTAAAAGACTACAAAAAGGCCTTTGAGTATTACAAATTAGCGGCTGATCAAGGATATGCTGAAGCCCAATGCGATGTTGGTTTTCATTATGAATATGGCAAAGGTGTCAAAAAGAGTGCTGCAAAAGCCATTCAATATTACGAATTAGCCGCTGAACAAGGTGATGGTCGCGCTTTATGCAATCTTGCGATGTGTTATGAATATGGGGTTGGAGTTGTCAAATCTCCAGAAGAGTCCTTTAATTATTTTAAAAAGGCCGCAGATCAAGGATATGCGCGTGGACAATATAATGTCGCTCGTTGTTATAGATGGGGCATTGGAATAAAAAAATCTTTAGAAAATGCAATTGAGTATTATGAACTTGCATTATTACAAAATTACGAAAAAGACGCAGTTTTAAAATATCTAGATGATTGCAAGAATGCTTTACAACAACCTAAAAAAGAGGCGATTGCTAAATCAGCTAAAAAAGCTTTTAGTATGCAGGATGTCATAACTGGAGTTGGACAAATCCTTTTGCATTCTCAGCTTATTGAAGATGCTATTACTTATCCTGGCGCAAAAAAATTGGATACAAGCGAATATACGAAGAATCGCAAACCTGAAATTTTAAAGGGTATTTTCAAAAAGGCAAAAAATATGCCCATTTATTTAGGAGGGCATTATTTAAATGAAACTGAAATTCAAATTATTAGAGATGCAATGATAGAGAATCCTAGATTCACCTTCATATGCTTGGAAGACGACATCCAACATCTTCATCATGCTTTTGAGGAACTTGGTTATCATCCTAATGTGTGTTTAAGATGTGTCAATTTTAAAGATACTGATCTTTATGGATTGTTATTCATGGGAGAAACTGCTTAAAAACCTCAAACTCGTAATTGGTCAGACGTTCACAAGGGAAAGTGCTAAGCAAATTGTCCTGAAAAAGACTTGATCTGACACTAATCTTCAACTGACAGCTTGATCAGCTGTTGGTTGAGTATTGTCTAACATCTTTTCAAAAGCAAGATGCTTAGATTCCTCAAAAGTTTGCCAAGGTGTTCTACCAAAGCAATATTTTCCTGTATGGGTTCTTTCCTTATTATACTCTTCCATCCATTTATCGACATCTGCCTGTAGCTCCTCTAAATTCTGATAAAGCTTTTTCCTAAAAGATACTGCATAAAATTCATTTTGAATGGTTTGATGAAATCTTTCACAGATTCCATTTGTTTGTGGAGATTTGGCTTTTGTTCTTGTGTGATCGATGTCTTCAATGGCTAAGTAAAGTTGATACTCATGATGTTCAATTTTTCCGCAATATTCTGTTCCTCTGTCCGTTAAGATCCTAAGAGGTCTAACCTTTTGTTCTTCAAACCAAGGAAGCACCTTATCATTGAGCATCTCTGCTGCGACAAGCGCATTCTTTCGATCATAAACTTTAGCAAAAGCTACTTTGCTGTAAGTATCTATTACAGTCTGCTGATAAATTCTGCCGATTCCTTTAATTGTTCCTACATAATAAGTGTCTTGAGCCAGTAAGTATCCTGGATGTTCAGTTTCAATTTCTCCATGCGCTTCTTTTTCTTCCTTAGCTCTTTCTAAGGCTTTGACTTGATCTTCCGTTAGAATAAGCCCTTCTTCTGCAACTTTGGCTTCCAAGGCTTTAAGCCTTTTAGGAAACGTTTCAAGATTATGCCTAAGCCAGATAGAACGCACGCCTCCAGAAGAGATGCATAAGCCCTTTTTCTTTATTTCATTTGCAACTCGAACTGGACCAAAAGCGGGCTTTTCAAAAGCAAAATCAACGACTGCTTTTTCTATTTGTTCATCTATTCGATTTTTTAGACAGGGTTTCTTGCGGCTTATTTCTTGCAGAGCCAGTTCTCCACCGGTCTCGTAAAGCTCTTTATACCTATAAAAGCTATCTCGAGAATAGCCCATAACTCTGCAAGCTTGGCTTACATTACCAAGTGTATGAGCAAGCTGCAAAAGACCTAGTTTATTCTTGATAATTTTATGTTGATCGCTATGATTCATAATACACCTATATTTGTTATGGAGACCGATGCCCTCTGGGAAAACTTGGGCTTCGGTCTCAATTATTTTATATAACATTTAATATAGGTGTCAGATTAAGTCCAGATCAGCTCACTTAAGTCTAGATCTGCTCAATTTAAATAAATTACAAATCGCAAGTTAGTGGTCCGGTTTTATAGGGGCAATTCCAAAGTTCTATATTTTCTCTTCCAAAGACCAGCGCCTTCTTTATTCTAATGATGTAATGAGTTTACAATTAGTCATAGTTTTATCTCTTAATGAGCAAGTTAGGTGATCTTGTCTATATAGGAGAGCACTATACCTTTTGTTTGTCTTTAATTTTCGCAAAAATAATGTTCAGTTCTTGTTGAGAGCACGAGGCTATTAGCCGTTTCAGCTTTAAGGAACTCCTATTTTCAGACCTTTTCCTATTTTGCTTGTCGGATGATGAGTTAATAATTGATATTTAATCACTTATTAACATAAATTTTTATTTATTTGACACTTGATTTTCATGTTGTTAAAGTTCCTCGCTAAAAAGAACAGGAGGTCAATATGATCAAGTATATTACAACATGTTTTCTCTTTTTATTTATCTGTTTTTCATCAGTTAGTTTTGCTAATCAAATAAAGGAAAATAGTTGTTGCATAAGAGAAGTGATAGGAAATAAAGTCTATTTAAACCCCACGACCGTTCACATTGCCAATAATGGGATTTTTATAAATGTTGGGGGCTCACTTCATGGTGTTAATAATTTAGGGATGGATAGTCAAGGTGTTTATATTGATGCTACAAGGGCCGGTGTTGGTGACTGGGTTGTTGGTGAATGCCCTGTATGTCGTGATGTAACAGTATTTGGCGTTTGCATGAATGATGCATGTCCAACTAAAAACAGAGACTAAATCTATTTATAGAAATGATTAAATTATTCTGTTTCGCTCTCATTATTTTAATGAGAGCTTGCTATTCTTACGAAGTTCAAGATATCCCCAAAGAGGATAGGCAAAAGCTCGAGCAATTTTTCAAATTTATTATTACACGAACCTCTTTGGGCTATACTCTATGTGGAGATAAACCCTGTTCAATAGAAGCTTATCCTAAATTATCAAGGATGCCTTCTAGATATTCTGTAAAAATATTTTTCAAATATTATGGATATTCTACCCTTATTCAAGGGTGGGACATATGGTCAAAATATGCCAAATACTTTCCATCTAGGAACTTTGTATTTAGGCATGTTCCGGAATACAATACACTTGTTCTTATTAATAAAAAAGCCACACGTAAGATAATCGAAGAAAATTTAGACTTATTTCAAAGATATGCAAAGAGAAATATTGTTGTAGATGAAGTCTTACAGGAGATTTGTTCACCTAAGGATAAAAATAAAGATTATCTAATTAAACAGCATATTACATTGTTAGGAATTCTGCTTGGTTATGGAAGAAATAACGCTCTTGCTTTTACTCAAAAGAGCTATATTCAGAATTTAAAAAAATTTGATATCGACAATAGCCACCAATCTTTAAATCTTATCCTCAATCCAGGTTTTGTTAGCATTCAAAACGGCACAAATGAAGAAGAGAACGAGCGTATAAGGCAAATTTTTCAGCAAGCCAAACAAAACATTAAAATTAATTTTCAAAAAGACAGTTATTTAGAAACTTTTATTTACTTCTATCAAAATTAATGTTTTATGCGCTAATGCTTTTTATTCAAATACCATTTAAAATTCTGAGTATTCTCATATAATCGAATCCACTTCAATCGCTTTCCGATTTTTTACCATTCCAATTTTTGATTTAACACTATAAAAAATCGAGTATAAAATTGAAATGATGTCTATGAATCACACATTTTATTGAAACCCCTTGAATTATCTTATTTCAGGGGAGATAAGATGGAATAATGCAATCTCTAAAATATCTCCATCAGAAAAGGTAAAAATTACCTTCTTTTTTAATTCCGCATATTTCTTCTTCAATAATTTTGTTTCTGGATGTGTTAAATCAGCCGCAAAATTCACGGAAT
>NZ_FCNU01000027.1 GCF_001545115.1 Candidatus Protochlamydia phocaeensis | reverse complement strand
TAAATCCAGCCGGTTTCCGGATCAACCCGCTTGCTGGCATAGCGCCAAGGATTGCCGACTTGTGAAGCAGCTATGTCTTGTCCATTGGCATTGAGGATGGTCTCTTCGCCAAAAGCAGTGTAGCGATACGCTTCGCATGCCTGGCCTGTTTGAGCATCGAGCAGGCAAACAACATGTCCTTGATGATCGTGCAGGGGAGCGAAGAGGCATCCTTTCAATTCTAATGCAATGGCAGCGCCAAGCTCGGCGCCATGGCCATTGCCTAGCAAGCGCAGTTCCTGGATGGCTCCTTTATTGTCGACAGAGCCGATCTCATTTTCGCCTTGATAAAGGTAACGCTCTTGCATGCCTGGACGACTCTTGCTCATGCGGCGATTAAATGGATCGTAAGCGTAAGAGATGGTTTCTTGATCGGTTATAACTTGAATGAGGCGGCTCAGCGCATCATAGCGGTAGCGGGTGACTTTGCCGCTTTGCGTTTTCTCTATCAAGTTGCCATTGCGGTCATAAACATAGGTGCTGTCCTTTTGTTTGAGCAACTGATGAATGCCATTGAGCGTATGCGCTTGTCCGTCTTTGCTTAAGCGGTTCTGCAAAGAATCCGTGTGGTAATGGTGCGTCTGATGGCCGCGTTCTGTCTGCAAATGGTCGAGGTTGTTGTAGCCAAAGGCATAGGCTTGGGAGCCCTTTACATCCTCAATCTGCTTGAGGATCAAGCGACCGGCTTCGTCGTAGCCTTTTTCCGGAATGACTTCCGACCAGGAGGGCGCTTGGATTGTCCGCTGGCGCTTGGACAAGTCGTATTGATAGGAAGCTTGTCCCGCTTGCTCGATCAAGCGCGCGCTTAAGAGCGATCCTGCCTGGTCGTAGGTTTCGTAGCGATGCGAGTAGAGGAGTTGGCCGGATTTTATGCGGGAAACTTCACGCAAAAAAGCCGCATCGTAGCGGTAGCCGATGGCGCTGCCATCAGGCAGCTGGATGCGGACCGGACGGCCTAAACGATCGTAGGCATAGCTTACGGTCAAACCGTTAGCCAAACGTTCGCTTGCCAAATTGCCTTGCGCATCATAAAGGCGGGTCGTATCCGTATGATGGACCAGGTCATCCACTTGCGTCACTTGGTGATTGCGGTTATAGGCATAGTGGTAAGCCAGGGAGCCGTCGTCGGCTTTAAATTCGCTGAGACGACCATGGGCATCATAGGTATAAAGAAGGGCTGTGCCATCGGGCTTAGTGGTCCTGTTTTTTTGCCCATAAGCATTGTAGTCGGTATAGGTATGCTTTTGTTCGGGTGTGCCTAGGCCTTCTATGCAGCTGGTTTCCTGCCCCATTTCATTATACGTCCAGCTATTGATCGATT
>NZ_FCNU01000026.1 GCF_001545115.1 Candidatus Protochlamydia phocaeensis | reverse complement strand
TTTCGAATGATCCTTCTACTTTCCCTAACGCTTCAAAGGAATTGACTCAAGCTCAAGAAAAATTAGCTGAAATGAGAACATCCGTTTGGCAGCAAAGCCAAATTCAGACGAGAACTCAAGAACTTAATCGTCTTTCTGATTTGAATAATGAAGTCATTAAAAACTCAATTAACGGTGTTAGTCAAACCATTCAAGCCGGTTTGATTGGCAAGGAAGGAGCCATCGATGCGCTTAAAACGATGAATGATGGATACCTGCAAGTATTGAATAAATATGCAGAAAATACCGCTAAATCAAGGGATGATGCCAAAGCTAACTTCGACCGCTTTGTCGATTTCTTGATGAAGATCGTTGACTCAGACTTTAAAGCACATTCTATCGGACAAGGAGTTTAAATTTTTATTGACAATAAAATCTTTAATTATTAGTAATAATAAATAATTAAATTGTTTAGAATTTACTAATTCTTTACAATTATTAGATCTTTTATTGATTATTTAATTTAAAGATAAATTTTGAGGAAAAAATTATGAATGGTATTTCAGTAAATTCACCTTTATCTCCCAATTCTTCCTATAGTATGGGAACTTTGAATGAGAGTGAATTACCTAATGGCAATATCCCTGTATTTATAGTTCCTAAGAAATTTTTCGAATTTGAAAGAGAAAATACATCTCAAACAGGTTTTTGTATTACTTTTTTGAATTATCTAGATGAAGAAAAAATTTCCCTTGGCAAAGCTATTAATGAAGGCAGAATAGGGGTGTTAACTGTCAAGGATGGGAGTATCCAATGCTTAACATTAAATGATTCAGCATTAAAATTTCTTCAAAAACATAATCTTACAGATGCTATTGTTAAAATTGGATCACGTCTTTTGATTGCTGAGCATAATGTTAAAATACGAACTTATGTTTCAGATGAGCAATACACTAAATATACTTCTACTCTTAAAGTATAATTAAAGAATTAATAGCTTGGTTAACGAATAATTAACCAAGCTAAATTAATTTTGTATTTAAAATTATTATGATATAATAAATTTGAATACCATACAGGTGATTGTATGATTAGTTCAAATTTTTCTCCTTATATTCCAAATCAACAAACAATTTCAGAATCTAATACAATAGATAAAGCAACTGAAAGTAAATCTGAAGAATTGATTTATTCTTCAGAGAATATTATAGACTTAAAAGATAAAGAAATATCTATAATTTCGTTTGACAGAACAGAACAAGCTCCTATTATTGATGATTTTGATCCCTTGGCTGATTTTCTAAATGATGATCCATTAAGTAACTCTCTTGTATCAAATGAAACAATTTCAAAACTTTCTGAAGCTAAACCGATAAAAAAAGCAGATATTTTTGAAGATTCTTTCGATCCTCTTGCTGATTTTTCAGAACCTACTCCAGAATTATTAAATATTTCATTAAAAGATTCTTTTCCTTTAAAAATAGATGTTAAACTTCTATCTATAAATGATTTAGTTAAAAACAATAAATTAAGAATTATAGATAGATCTTGTATCGAACAAATAGACAGAGCAGATTCTTTAAATTTTAAAGAAGTGGATATTCATGAAGATATGGAAGAGGTGGCTTGGGCTATAGAAAATCAAGCCGTTGCCCAATTTAAAGAAAACGAGCAAGGTGAAATAGAAGAAGTCAAAATAGCAGATCGTTATGCTGATTTGATAGCAAAATATGATATTAAACAAATTAAAATTATCAATAAACAAGGCGAAATTATACAAACAATTAACGCAAATAATATCAAGATTACTAAATTTACTCCTCAAGAAATTAATGTTATTTGCCAGGTATTACTTCAGCATATTCAGGATATTAATTCTAAAATATTGGAGCAGCAACAGAAACAAAGAGAAAATGAAGATTTAAAGAGAATTCGTGAAGCCCATTCTAACATTTTAGGAAATGTTGTTAAAAGTAAAGCAAATGAGGCCGGAACTAAACCTCGAGATCCTATCCTTTTAGAAAAACTAGCGGTCAATGTACTAGGGATGCTTAGCATTCTCGTAAAAAAACAAAGAGAGATGGAAAGGATTAAAGAAAAGAGAGCGGAGGAAAAAGATAGGGAATTTTGGGAAAATAAACATTTAATTATTCAAAAATATATTCAAAAATTTGAAATTTTACGGAATACCTTAAAAGAGCAAACATTAACCCATTCAATTGCTCTTTCAGATCAAAATCGGTCACTTAAATCTCATTCATTTAAGATATCAAGTCATTAAAGTCTCTCTTTAGAATAAGTTTTTTAAAAAGGGAGATGCAAGATGCCTCCTAAAGAAACCCCTTCAAAAAAAGAAGAAACGATTTATTGGGATTTATACAATGCGATTAGTATTCCTAATAAAAACGTCTATTTAATCCTTTCTCAATCTCCACATCTCACAGAACAAGAATCGTTTAATATCTGGAAAAATGAAGCAGACCGAGGGGTAATTGAAGCTCAATTTAGAGTTGGCTTATACTATGAAATGGGAATAGGAGTAAGCAAATCCTACAAAAACGCTTTTTGCTATTATAAATTAGCCGCCGATCAGGGACACTCACAATCTCAATTTAGCTTAGCCGTATTATATGAATTTGGGCATGGTGTTAAACAGGATTATAAAGAAGCTCTACATTATTACCAATTAGCAGCAGCTCAAGGCGATGGAAGAGCAATTGCCCAGCCTGGGGCACTTTTATACAGAAGGTAAAGGGACAAAACAATCTATAGAAAAAGCTATTGATTATTATCGGAGAGCAATAGATTTAGGGTGCATAGAAGCTTTAGAATATCTTGCAGAAATCTATGAAAAAGGCATTGGAGTTGAGCAATCCATAGAAAAAGCAAGCTTTTATTATCAGCTCTTCTTTGATGCTTGCAAGTTAGAAGCTGATAGAGGAGATGCAATTGAACAAGCAAGAGTTGGAAGACTGTTAGAAAAGGGAATTGGAACTCCTAAATCAATAAATTTAGCTTTTCACTATTATTCTCTTTCAGCTCAACAAAATTGTTTAAGTGGAATTTATCATTTAGCAGAATGCTATGCTAAAGGCAAGGGGATCTCAAAAAATGAAGAAAAGGCTATTTATTATTATACCATGGCCGCCAATAAGGGATATATCTTAGCTCAATCAAGTCTTGCAGATTATCTATTGAAAAATAACATAGATGAAGAAAAAGCCGTCCATTACCTTAAAATGGTGGTTCAAAAAGGAAATGAATGTTCTCGCGAGATGTTAAGTCTTTGCCAATATCAATTAGGACGCTGTTTTGAGCAAGGAAGAGGAATAAAAAAATCATATCGTAACGCTGTTTATTACTATAAATTAGCGGCCAAAAATGGACACGAAATTGCTCAAGATATTTTAGGAGAGGCTTATTCAGAAGGGCTTTTAGGCCTTGCAAAGGATCTTGCTATGGCCTTTCATTATTACAAGGCGGCCGCGGACCAAAATCTTTATTCAGCTCTTGAAAATGTAGCCTATTGCTATGAGAATGGAATAGGCACAGAAAAATCTCTTAAAAATGCTTTTTATTATTATCAATCGGCTGCAAAGATAGCCATCGAGGAAAATTATGCTTCTAGTTTATATCATCTGGCTAGATGCTATGAATTTGGAATAGGAACAGAAATCTCTCTTTCAGAGGCTATTCGTTATTATGTAATGGCTGCAAAAAGACGATTTTATGCAGGCTACTACTATGCTGGCCGCTGCTATAAAAAGATGAATAGCGATGAGGCCCTCAAAGAAGCTTATTATTATTTCAAGCGAGCTGCTGATCATGATGTTAGTTTAGGTCATTATGAAATGGCTCTAGCTCTTCAATACGGTCTAGGAGTTGATAAATCGCTAGAAGAGGCTATATTTCATTATAAACGCTCTGAAGAAGAAGGTTTTCATTTAGATATTCTTGAGCTAGAGAATTTTTAAAATCTAAAATAACAAAAGCTGATCTAGACTTAATCTGACTAGATTAATAGTTGCCTATTCCATAACCTTTTATACGATTCATTTGCCTTCAACAAATCATCATGAGAACCGTCAGCTATAATCTGTCCTTTCTCAAACATCAAAATTCGATCCATTGAACGAAGGGTGGCTAAGCGATGAGCAATTGCTATCACAGTTCGATTCGATATTAGCTCTTCAAGGCTTTTTTGAAGGAGAAATTCGGACTCAGAATCAAGTGCAGCTGTCGCTTCATCTAAAATGATAATCTTGGAATTTTTTAAGAATGCACGGGCAATAGCCAGCCTGGCCCTTTCCCCACCAGATAGCTTACTTCCTTTTACTCCGATTACAGTATTCAAATTATTTGGCAATTTTTTCACATAATCAGCAAACTGGGCTCGCTCCAAAATTTGCCAAATTTCATCATCTGTTATCTTGCTGCATCCATAAGCAATGTTTTCACGTATAGATCGGTGAAATAGCGGAACCGTTTGAGATACTTCAGAAATATTTTCAGCTAAAAATCTGGGTTCAATCTCATCCAAACAAATGTTACCCAAATATACTTCTCCAGAAGTAGGTTTATAAAAACCTCGGAGAATTTTCATTAGGGTGGATTTTCCAGCTCCCGAATAACCTATAATTCCAATTCTTTCATTCTCTTTTATATTAAATGTTACATTGTGAAGGGCTGTGTGTTTTGTATCGTACAAATAGCAGATTTTATCAAATTTGATCTCATATGAAGAGGGAATTAGAGTTCCTTTCCTGATATTTCGTTGGAAAAAATTTTGAAAAGAGCTGAGCTGTTTTAAAGCCGTTTTCATGCGTTCTTTTACTTCAAAAAATGCTAGGACTCCTCTTCCAAAATCGCGAATCTGAGCTGTTAAAATAAGAGTTACGGCAAACAACGCAACAACATCTCCTGGTCTGTTCCCGAAAATCTGGACCATTTTAAATGTCTTTATTCATAAAATTTTTCTCATTTAAAATGGTCCAGATTTTCGGGAACAGACCAATAATAGCAATTCTTAATGCCGTTTTAGTGAGAGAACGAGATAATTGATCTGCATATTTTAGTATTAGGTCGTATTAATATCGGCTAAAATTTTTTGAATTTTGCTTTTTTCTTCTTCAGGGAAAAAAATAGCTAAATGATGATTGTTATCATTCTGCCAGCTTATTAAAACATCTAAGAGTAATTCAAGATATTTTTTTTCTTCAGATTCTGCAACTTTGAGGGGAATATCTTCATGTATAATTAATATTTCATTTTCAAGTATCCAATTTAAATCTCTTAAACAATCATATAAAGCATCCCAATTGGCTCCAAAATAGAGAGGGAATTCTAATTGTGTGGAAAAAAGATTAAATAATTCGCTCTTTTCCCTAATATCTTTAGGGATTAAAACAATTTTTTGTTTGTTTGTAGGTGTTTTAAAAGGAGGAGTAAAAAATAAGAAACTAGACATAATTATAGAATAGGTATAAAGGTTTTATAATGATCTGGTGTATAATACGTTTCTCCATTTGCACCCCTAATTATTCGTTGAGGGCCAGCATGATTAATTCCTGGAGTAGGGTGAACAAATTCTTGATAATAGTTTATATCCTTTTTAGGCAATAGACCTTCTCTATTCTTAAATATGGAGCCATCATTTCGAAAAGAAAGCTTGAGTCCATTTTTGATTCTTTCTATAGTTTGTCTTAAATCGACCCATCCTCTATAAACTTTGTTATCACCTAATTTTATTTCGGCCCAAATAAAATCAGTTGCTTTAGAGCTTTGGTTTATAGCAGAATTTAATTCTTTAGCAGTTTTTGGTAATTTTTCTGTTAACCTCTTCGAAGAGGTGATCGATTTTAAGCTTGTAAAAAAGCTTGTAACAATTCTATACCCAGCATAGGCAATAGCACCGATTCTTAATGTCGTTTTAGTGAGAGAACGAGATAATTGATAGGAAGAATGGTTAGTATAGCTTGAGCCTGGAGCAGATTGTAGTAATTTTTCGTAATAATCAAGCTGGGCATTTACAGTCGATGTATGGGCTTTATGAATTTGCTCTCTCTCTTCTGCTGAGAGCTCTTCAAAACTATCTATGCCCACTTTGAAGCAATCTGAATAGGTTTCAAAGACTGGATCGCTTGCAGAATCGATTAGTCCGTGTATTATTCCCGTACGTATTGCTGCTCTTTCTTCAGGGTCATAATTATTATCAAAATACTCGAGATCCTGATCGTAGATAGGATGGTCGGCCGGATCTCCTTGATAATCCTCTTCGAATAATCCATAAGCGTCGAAGGCGCTTAATGGATTATGGTGCAAATAGGCATAGAGGTTGGGGCCATCGGCAAAGCCTAAGGGATCGGGCGTGGTCCAGCGGCCGATTTCTGGATCGTAGTAGCGTCTGCCGAAATAAATCCAGCCGGTTTCCGGATCAACCCGCTTGCTGGCATAGCGCCAAGGATTGCCGACTTGTGAAGCAGCTATGTCTTGTCCATTGGCATTGAGGATGGTCTCTTCGCCAAAAGCAGTGTAGCGAT
>NZ_FCNU01000025.1 GCF_001545115.1 Candidatus Protochlamydia phocaeensis | reverse complement strand
ACAAATCTATTCTAAGTTCAATAATTCTATCAAAATGCTTGCAATCACCAAAATTTCCAGAGTCTCGAATCCTAGCGATTCTTGCATTAATCTTAGATCTAACCAATCTATCTAAGTCTTTTATCCACTCAGTATAAGGTTCTTTTCCATTAGCTGTTTTGTAAATTTTAATTTCGTACATTTAGTTACTCGTTCTAATTTAATTGTATCCAATCAGATACTTTTTGTAAATTTATTTGATTTTTACTAGCTTTATACCAAGCTAACTTTCTTGCTTGCATTATCTGCACGAGAAGACTTGTCATAAGCGTTAATCATCTCGCTTGATGCGTGACCGGTCACCTTTTGAATATCGCTGTCACTAAAGCCTTGCTGCTTTAAATAGGTTACTGTCGAGGCTCTAAGAACGTGAGGAGTAACTTTAAAAGGAATATTTGCGGCCTTTCCTGCTTTTTCAAAAGTTGAAGCCAATTGGCAAAGAGGAATAGGTTTACCCGTTCGTGTGATAAAAACCAATCCTTGCCGATCACTTATATAGATCTTTAGCGCATTCATCACAGAGGGAGGATAAGTTATAATTGTCTCTTCTATAGCTCCCCTTGTCTTAAGCTGCTTGAATGTTATTTGATTAGTATTCCAATCAATCTTATCGACTGTTAAGGATAAAACTTCTCCTATCCTTTTTCCTCCCTGCAAGGCAATTTTAGCTAAAAGACAATCCCGACTATTAATTTTGTCCAGCGCTTCGAAAAACCGTAACCATTGAGCTTGGGTCATAGCTTCGGTAACTACATGCTTATGCACTCGCTTAAAAGTCTTATTCGCTTCTTCTCTATTAGGTAGTGCTTTTTTGATAAGGCCATCGGTTTGCCGACAAAGATAAGAGGTAAAAGAAATAAAGGCAGCGGCTCTTGCTTGTCGTGAACATTCAGACCATTGAATAGATTTATCTTTCTTGATGCGATCAATAATAGCGTTATGGTTCAACTGGGAAAATTGCTGTAAAGACATGAAAGGGTTAAGAAATCCAAATTCAACAAGCTTGCGCATTCCAGATTGATAATTTAGCGCTGTCAAACTACTCATTGAATCATACCAAGCGCTTAAGGCTTGAGAAAGGTTCACTCTATCAAGGTTATTCCAAATAGCCTCTTCTCGAAGATGTTTAACTTGTGCGTATGTAAAGGTGGAAGGATTTAAGGATGGAATTAATTCCTTATATCCTGATGGAATGACGTCTTGATGGATAATAGTCATGATGGAATTCCTTATTTATGGCAGAAAATCAGAGACTATATTATAAGTAGCATTATAAACTAGTCTGCATTATGGATGGAAAGAAGGCTTTACGTCAAGAATTACATCCGTAAGGATTGAAGGATTTATGTATTTAAGGATGGAATTAATTCCAAAAATAAAGCTTTAAGGTTCACATGATTATTGCCTGTATTCAAAGCAAAGGTGGCGTTGGGAAAACAACATCCGCAGTCAATCTAAGCCACGCACTTAGTATGCAGAATCAAAAGGTTTTGCTTATCGACCTAGATAGCCAAGGCTCGGCTTCTTTATCTCTTGGTGTGGGAAGGCAAGAACTGACGCCTTCAATTGCTGAGGTATTAATTGACGACTTACCAATAGAGGAAGTCATTAGAGACACAAATATACCTAATTTGCATCTAGTCACTGGTTCTATGGCTCTCGCTAATTTTGACATAAATCTAGCTAACCATGAAAAAAGGACGGAAAGAATTAAGGATGGAATTAAATCCATAATTCCTAAATTCGACACAATTATTCTAGATTGTCCTCCTACTATGTCTTTACTACCTGTCAATGCTTTAGTGGCTTGCGATCACTACCTTGTGCCCGTTATGCCTCATTATCTTGCACTAGAGGGCTTAGTTAATCTGTTAGATTCTATTGAGCGGGTAAAAGCAGGGATAGGAGCAAAAGGCGAGCTGCTAGGCATTCTATTAACTATGGTTGATCAAAGAGCTAAAGTCACCACCGAAATATCAGACATCATAAGAAAACAATTTCAAAATGCTGTGTTTAAGACAGAGATTAAAACAAATATCAAGCTGGCAGAAGCGCCCTCTTTTGGCAAAACAATCTTTCAATATGACTGGAGCTCTACTGGCGCAGAAGCTTATCAAGCATTAGCAAAAGAAATCATTCAAAGAACAAAAGGTAAAGGCAATAATGGGCAAGAAAAACAAAAAAGCGAACAAGCCACATCAAACACAAAGCCAAAGCGCTCCGTCAAGACTAGGAAAAAAAGTGGATGATATCTTCTCAATAGGAAAGCCAAGCCAGCAAGAAAAACCTGTGATAGAGCCTTCTGCTAAGGCGCAAAAGATTGATATACCTCTGCAAGATGTTTCAACTGTAAAGCAAGCCCGTGGCAGACCAATAGAACACAAAGAAGAATGGAGCAAAATAACTGTTGTATTGCTCGATAAACAAATTCACTGGCTAGACCAGCTGGCTTCAAATATTCGTTTAAATACAAAAGCAGCCGTAAGTAGAGCTGAACTTATTAGAGCCTTAATTGCCGCCATTGAAGAAAGCAATACGGATCTATCACACTTAGGAAGTGAGATAGCAATTAAGAATTTTGTTTTAGAGAAGTTAAAAAAATGACGGATTTATTTGAAAGACTAGCAAATCTGAAATTTCAAAAAAAACCAGAGCTTACGCTATCTGAAAAATGGAAAGCATTTACAAAGGAAATATCTCAGGAAAATGATTTAGATGTTATTGAAAAAAAAGCGCATAAAAACAAATTATCCGAACAATTCAAGGATGCATTTAAAAAGATCAACTATACGATTTGGGATGCTATTATTTCATGGCGCGACGCCGTTTTTAATGCAGAACTTACACGTGTGACAAAATACAATTACCTTAATGGTATGCTTAAACTAATTGAAGCCGACATTATTAATCCCTATGCAGCTTTAACCGATTTAACACTAAATTGGTACGATCAGGCTAGTAAGAAAATAAATGCACTTCAAAATTGGGCTCCTGCAACAAAACAATCTCGTAAGACCTGTTTAAAATCCTTTTATGCTTTTTCATTAAATTATGATCCTCAAGGAACGCCACACAAAAACCCTACAGCGTGCGAAATTATACATATGCTGTCTAGCATAGCAGAACGAGCTTTAACTAAAGATATAGACTCCTGCTTGCTTTTAGATACTCTCATAAAATTAAATGAAAGAGATGCCATTATAGTTGCCGTAATGCTGTTTTCTGGAAAGACTTTAGAAGAGGTTCTAGATCTAAGAAAAACCCAAATATATCCAGGAAAGATTGAGTTCAAAGATAAAAAAACAAAAATGCCTATATCTCTGACAAACTTGATTGAAATGTTTAGTAAAAACAACAACGACTATGTGTTTGTAACAGATCAAGGCAATAGAATCCATCGTACACAAGTGATCCGAAACTTGAAACTTGCAAGTAAGATAATGGGTTTAGAGTTTGAGCTTACACCAAAAGTTCTTCAAGGCTATTCAATAGCTTACTTCCCGCATAATAAAGAGGATGTTTTGTAACTCGTTGCAACTAAACAAAAATTTTGCATAAAGAGTCTTGATTATTATTAAAAAAGGCATTATGAAGGTGGGGAATCTATTGAAGCCGAATTTGGCTTAAAACTAGAACACGCGATAAGCCCTGGCCGGCCCTCGCGTGTCTTAATGGTAAGGTTACCATACATTAACCTCACCATACTTAGTTGCGTAAATTTTTGTCATCTTTATCTTATATTTTATAAGAAAGAGACAGAGAAACTACGCAACTATCTAGTTTCTTTTTCGGCTTCCTTTTAACAAGAAGGAAGTTTTCATGAATGTAAAAACATTAGACCTTTTCTTACAAACTATTGATAAACAATTACCTGAGATTGTTTCCGACGCAGATTTGATATGTATCCTTCCTAGAATATTTAAAAGCCAAAGTGCGCTTTCTCGTATGCGGACAGCCAAACAAGCGCCTCCGCATTTTCATATTTCAAAAACATGTGTTCGCTATTTAAAAGGAGATGTTCTTAATTGGCTTAGAACACATTATCAATACCAAGACCTTCCAGAAGAATCTAATATTCCACATCTAAATAATATAAATGGGCGTCTAGATTATCTAGAGAGCAAAATAGAGGAGATCTGCAAGTGGAAAGCGCTTGTGGACGTATCTTTAGTGGATTTTAGTAATAGATTGGAATCGTAAGAACTAGGCCATGTTGACGCATGGCCCTTAACTGGAACGTCCTAATGAATAGCCTTAATTTAACAGAAAAAATTGATTTTGACAATATTGAAAAGGCTTTTGCGCCATTAATATCAAAAGCTATTTGGGTAATATCCGATATTGCCGACAACAAGCGTCCTATCAACCCACATACCAACACAAACGCAAAAAGTAATGATCCTACCACATGGGGGACCCTAGCTCATGTGCGAAGCTTTATTGAAAACAATCCTGGGCAATTTGCGCCAGCTATAGCTTTAAATAAAGAGATAGAGCTGACTTGCATTGATTTAGATCACGTATGCAAAGAGGATCAAATATTTGACTGGGCGGAAGACATCTATAAAGGAAGTACCTCCTATTGCGAGCGCAGCATTTCCGGAAATGGCCTGCATGTGTTTATTAAAGGCAATAAACCCGGCCAATTGTGTAAAAAGGGACAGATCGAAATTTATGATCACAATAAATTTATTACTGTGACAGGAAATATTCTGCCAGGCCACGCCGAAATTAAAACAGCCCAAGAATTTCTAGATAAGTTTTACAAGGAACATTTCAAAGAAAAATCTTCGCTACAAACAATTAAGCAAATCAGTCCTTCTATCAAAGATAGCGAAGTATTATCACTATGTAGGACAACACAGGAAGCTGCTAAATTTAAGAAGCTTTATGATGAAGGCGATATTTCAGACTTCAACAACGACGCCTCCAAAGCTGACTTTCATTTATGCAAAATGCTTGCGTACTTCACACAAAATAAAGATCAAATCTTCCACCTTATTAAACAATCAAAACTATACACAAACAGAAAAGGTAAAAATCCTGACAAATGGGATCGACAAGACTATGCGGAGCAAACAATTGAAAAAGCTATAAATGATCTTAAAGCCTTTTATCAGCCACAAAAGCCTTTATTAAAGGCGGTTGGCTTAGGACAATTTCTGATAACACCCATTCCAGAAAAGCCATTTATATTCTCTTGGTGTAGAGAGCAAAATACAATTATGATTCACGCTTGGCGAGGCATCGGTAAAACGCTATTTGCTTTGAATGTAGCGTATTCGATGGCATCCGGAGCAGAATTCCTCGGCTGGAAGACAGATAAACCAAGGCGGGTACTTTATATTGACGGCGAAATGCCAGCAATCGCATTACAAGAACGGTTAGCCAATATAGTTAAACGAAATAAAGATAAGACACCTCCGAATGATGATTATTTTCAATTAATTGCATCCGATCAACAAGAATTGGGAATTCCGTATTTAGATACAGCGGAAGGCCAAGCTCTTCTTCAACCATATGTAGAAAAAGCAGACGTTATCATTATAGACAATCTTAGTACCTTGACTTGCCAGCCAGAAAATGAAGCACAAGCCTGGCTGCCTATGCAGAAATGGATGCTTGCACAACGTCGAGCAGGAAAGACAATTATTTTGATTCATCATACTGGTAAAGGAGGCGCACAAAGAGGAAGTTCTAAACGCGAGGATATTCTGGATGTCGTGATTAATCTGAGACGACCTAAAGACTATATGCCTGAACAAGGAGCACGCTTCGAACTTCACTTTGAGAAAACAAGAGGTATTAGTGGAAAGCAAGTTCGCCCGTTAGAAATTAACGTAGAAGATAAAAATGGTATCTTATTTTGGGCACATAAAGAATTAGAATCAGCCATTCTCGATCAAATCAAAGAGCTAATAAAACTTGGACTAAAGGATAACGATATATGGCACGAATTGGAAATTGGTCGTGCAACATATTATCGATATAAGAAAAAGCTCACGGAATCAAAAGACAATTCAGAACAGAACACACAATTTTAATCGGCAGAAGTCTCAAGTCTCACTATATAATAAAATAATATAGTGAGACTAAGAGACTCTTCTGAGAAGCAAAATGAGACTAAACCGTGAGACTAATCGTGAGACTTTCAGAGTAATGGCGAGATGATTAATGAGACTAATAATGAGACTAATAATGAGACTTCTAGCGAATTATTTTATCGTTTTAAATTTTCCGCGTGAGACTATGTTGAGACTATGTGCTTTAAGTTATTCATATTCAAGAAATTGTGTTTATTGCTTTGCAAAGCTCACAAAGCTCCTGGAGGCACCAGTCTCACAACTTAGTCTCATTTTTTCACGAATTAGTCTCATTTTTTATTGTTTTAAGTATCAAACAGGAAAAAAAGACATCTTATGAGCACTGAATACGCTGATTTATTGGTTGCTGCGGCTGAAAAAGTCCTAGTTAATGAGCAAAAGATTAGACGCACACTTACTCTTAATAATCCTTTTGTTGTTGATAATCAACTACATATGTTTCCTGAGACTCCCCTAGAGACTACAATTGAGACTACAATTGAGACTAAGGAGCCTATTCTTGAGACTACAAATAAAGTTTGTGCTTCCTTGAAAGATTTGGGGATTGAGTTATTTTATATTTGTAATCCTCAAAGGCTGTCTCATAGCTTGTCTCATCTTTTATCTCACTCGCCGACTTTAGGTTTAGACATTGAAACATATGGTTTGCCAGAGTTTAAGGGTGATAAACAAGCGGGATTAGAGCCTCGTAAATCTGCTATTAGAACAATACAGATTTTTGATGGGAAAACTAATGTCTACGTGTTTGATCTTCTGAAATTAGGTGGTTTAGATTGTTTGGGTAAGGATATTTGGGAATGTCCCATGATTGCACATAATGCGCTCTTTGAGCTTAAGCATCTGCTTCATAAAGGGGCATATCCCAAGAAGCTAGGATGTACCCTTCTTGCAGATCGTATACTTAATGGCGATAGGCGCGAATTAAAAGAGGATTTAGGGCTTAGTCGATCAGCTGGATTAAAGGACTTAGCCAAAGAGCTATTAGGTTTAGACATCTCAAAAGAACAACAAACTTCCGATTGGTCGCAAGAAAATCTTACTCAGGAACAATTAGAGTATGCCGCTTTAGATGCTGTTTTGACTTTTAAATTGTTTGAGATTCAAAGAGCCCTTTTAACTAAAAAAGGACTTACAAGACCTTATCAAATTTTGCGCGATGCTCAATATTCCGTAGCTAAAATGGAGCTCTCGGGAATTGGTTTTGACATTCAAAAACATAAAGCTTTAATGCTGACTTGGCGTGAAGAAAGTGAACGTCTAGAAGCCGATATTTTTGACGTGATAGGGCGAGAGTTAAATATTAATAGCAGTAAACAAATGGGCGAATGGCTGCGGGATGTGCTAAAAGAAACTGATTTAGAAGCCTGGACAAAAACAGGTAGCGGGGCACTTAGCACAAGTACACCGACCTTTAAACTTAATGCGCATACGCATGCCGTTATCCCAAAGATTGTTGAGTATAGGCATGTGACTAAACGGTTAAGCGCTTTTGGTGATAGTCTTTATAAATTCATTGATGTTTCCTCGAATCGTTTATATGGCTCTTTTTCTTTGGGGATGACAGCAACAGGACGCATGTCTAGCTATAATCCAAATATGCAAAACATGCCGCGCGATGATTTTCGCGATCTCTTTTGTGCTCAAGATGGTTATTGTTTGATTGGGCTCGATTATAGTCAACAAGAGCTTCGTGTAGCCGCATTTATTACCCAGGATAAAGAATTATTACGTATTTACCAAGAGGGCGGTGATGTTCATACGAATACTGCGGCGTCTATTCTTAAAATTCCTAGAGAACAAGTTGGAAAATCTCACAGGCAGCTTGCTAAAGCCGTGATCTTTGGTCTCCTTTATGGCCAAGGAGCGAAAGGTTTATCTATCTATGCCAAAAGACAATACAGCGTAGATATGGCAGAGGAAGAAGCGCAAAAGCATAGGGAAGGCCTTTTTAATACATATAAGGGTCTGCGTAAGTGGCAAATATCTACCGGAAAACTTGTAGAAATTACCCAGAAGATTAAAACGCCGTGTGGAAGAGAGCGTGATTTTAGTCGAGAGAGGCTTGGATATCGTTATAACGCAGCTTTAAACTTACCTATTCAGGGCGCCGCTGCTGAAATAACGCTACATGCAATTAGGCGTTTAGCATCTTTAATTTGTGATGATTGCAGGCTTGTAAATGTGATTCATGATGAGATACTTTTAGAGGTTCGAGAGGATAAGGCACATATATATGCTGAAAACGCTAAGGAAGCTATGGAACATGCTTTTCTTGACGTGTTCCCAAATGCGGGACCATACATGAAAGGGCTTGTTGAAGCAAAGCTTGGGAAGACGTGGGCAGAAACGAAATAACTTAAATAAGATCAGTGGTTTATAATAGGTGATATATGAATGATAATGAGTTTTTAGATCTACTTGGAGAATTGAGCAAAGCTTCTCAGGAATGTATAAAATCTCAAATAGCCTTGTATGAAGTAGGAAAAAGATATGCTCCTCTGTGTATTCAAGTTTTATTAGAATCGCGAATGATTCCAAAGCTCATTAACAACAAAATGGAAAGAAGAACGGGTGAGAGCGGATTTGATCCCGTACATCCCGACTTTTGGAATGCAGATATGATTATAGCGCTTGCTGAGCATTACCGAGGGGTTTTAGAACGCGGTGTTAAAGAAGCTGATGGAAAAACAAAATGCTTGGTTTCAAGTAGATAAAATAGAGGTGTCATATGCCAGCGCCTAAAAATCATCCGCCTTATCCTGGTTGTGAAACTGGAGGCCGGCCACGTCGATACTCTAAGGAAGATATTGAGCGTTTTGCAGATGAGCTTATTATTTGGATGAAAAAAGAATCTAACTTTTGGTTGAAAGACTTTTGCTTAGAACGAGACATTGATCCCGATTTCATGGCTGAATGGGCAAAAGAGAATAAAAAGTTTAACGGTGCTTATAAGCTCGCTAAAGGTATACAAGAGAGTAGAATATTCAAGGGCGCAATGATGGAGACTTTCAATACTGGAATGTCAAAGTTTGCTCTAATGAATTGCCATGGTTGGGCAGATAAGCAAGAGTCTAAAATATCTGGAGATGCCAGCAATCCTCTAGCTTTTGTTTTGAATAGTATTGATGGACAATCAAAGGATTTAGTAGATGGCGAAGCAGAGTGATATACAGACGGCCCAGCTGTTCCTTGCTAATCCCAAATGGCGTTTGAATAATCTTTACGACATAGTAGATAAACAGGGGCGCCAAGTAAAGTTTCGCATGAATTGGGCTCAAGAAGAGCTTTATCGGGATATGTGGTATTGTAATCTTATCTTGAAGGCTCGGCAGCTTGGTATAAGTACCTATGTATGTCTTCTATTTCTCGATCGCTGTTTGTTTAATAGCAATGTTTCGGCCGGGATTATTGCTCACACTCTGGAAGATTCACAGCAGCTTTTTAGGCGTGTGAAGTTTGCTTATGATTGTCTGCCAGAAGAATTAAAAGCTTTACGCCAGGCAAATACGGACACGGCCCAAATGTTACAATTCTCTAATGGAAGCAGTTTAAGGGTCGGTACGTCGCTTCGTTCCTCTACTTTCCAATACCTTCATATAAGCGAGTTTGGCAAGATATGCGCTAAGTACCCGGATAAAGCCCGCGAGATAGTCACAGGCTCACTAAATACGCTTGAAGCTGGTCAGTATGTTTTTATTGAATCTACAGCCGAAGGCCGTGAAGGCTATTTTTATGATTTGTGCAAGGAAGCACAGGTCATGCAGGCAGCAGGCAATAAATTAACCTCTCTCGATTATCGTTTCTTCTTTTTTCCTTGGTGGAAGCATCCTAGCTATCGTTTGGCTGAACACATTGATATTCCCGTTGATCTGGATGAATATTTCAAGGACCTTCAAGACATATATGGGATAAATCTAACGCCCTCTCAAAAAGTCTGGTATTGCAAGAAATATCAAACGCAGCATGACGATATGAAGCGAGAGTATCCCTCGACTCCAGAAGAGTCTTTTCAAGCTTCTATTGAAGGCCTATATTACGGAAAGTATATGCTGAAAGCCCGTACGGAAAAGCGAATATGTAGAGTCCCTCATGATGAGACGCTGCCCGTCTTTGTGGCCATGGATTTGGGATTCAACGATTCGACCGCCATATGGTTTTATCAAGTTTCAGGCCAAGAGGTAAGAATAATTGATTATTATGAGAATAGTGGGGAGCCTCTTACACACTACCTTAAAGTATTAAAAGACAAGCCTTATAGCATTGATAAGTTTTTCGTTCCCCATGACGCTAAAAATACGGAATATGGTAGCGGTTTAACTCGTGTGAGAATAGCGGCTAATCACGGAATTACCTTCACAGCCTTACCTAAATTATCCGTGCAAGAGGGTATTGATGCTGTTAGGAATGTACTTGGCCGATGCTGGTTTGACGAAGTTAAATGCGAAAAAGGGATTCGGTCGCTTGATAATTATAAGAAAGTCTGGAATGAGCGGCATGGTTGTTGGAGCGATAAGCCTGTCCATAATTTTGCTTCAGATGGGGCTGATGCTTTCCGCTATTTAGCTCAAAGCTTACGCCATGCTAAGTCAAGAGCCGAAGAGGATGAAGAATGCCGGCAGTCCATAGCAGCTGCTAATAAATTCTTACATCCATACCAAGATATACATCATCCCTTTCAATGGGGAGCTAGTGGTTATTTTTGAGATTAATAGATAAATTTTAATTCGGTGAGCCTTATGCCCATCGATTAAAGACTCTATTCTTTAGGCTGTCACGGAATAATAACATTTTTGGTTGTTTGCTCTAATAGTCCTTCTGGTAGATATCTATACCCTGGTCAAGTAACATACCAAAACCTGTTGTTATCAACGCTTCTCCAGTATAACCTAATAAAGGGCAAACAGGTGTAGCAAACATAACAAAAGCACCACCTAATATCAAAGAGACACCAAGAACGAATTTTAAAGGGATTTCTTTTTCGTCTTTATCTTCATCATGTTTTTTAGCGATTGCGGCTAAATGCAAGGCTTCATATTCATTAAAGCCTATATTAGGCTCTTCATAAAAATAAGTTTCCATATGCATAGCACGTGCGTGTTTTTTCTTATCTTTCTTTTTAATAAATTTTTTGAATTGTTTGAATATCCCTTTAGGAGGTTTTCCTCCTTTCTTTTTTAGCTCAGATTCTATCTTATCAACTTCTTTTTCTATGTCGATTTCGGTTTTGGTATAACTTTCAACTTCTGTTTTGATATCTAATATAACATCTAACAGACTTTCGCTATCGGATTTTTCGTAATATTTCCAAGCTTTATCAATAAGCTTTTGTATTCGCACACCAAAATTGACATCATTAAAATCAATTTGTCCATAGATATGCGGTGGTGTTATAACTGCCAACGGAAAAGCGCAGAGAACACTAGATAAAACCAAACGCTGAAAACCATTAAACTTATAAAGACAACCCATCGCATTTTCCCCTTATTTTTAAGATCGATTTCCCGTCCTGCTACTCTAAAAAATTGAAAGATTCCTGTCGTAATAGGAAAAGTAAAAACACCGTTAATCAACAAAAGCAAACCTAAATTTTTAGGATCCAACATATATCACCTTTTGAGGGAAGCATATTAAAATGAAATATTTAAATTTGCACAAGGAAATAAATTTCCTTGTATACAACCATTAGGATGGCTTTTATTTACTTATGCACATTATCTTCAATGCGCATCACGCCTTAGTTAAATGGGAGGAACTTCTATAAGAAAAGCTAATTGTTTGGATGAATTCCAATTCCAAAACCACAAGCTTTTAAAGCTAGCATAATTGTTGAGAATCTGGGCTTAGATTCTTTGGTTAAACTTTTGTATAGGCTTTCTCTGC